>NZ_QTVE01000020.1:0-40839 GCF_003460465.1 Ruminococcus sp. AF37-20
ATAAATTTTCTTTTGAATCTTTGTCTAACTTTTTGGGGTCAGTTCAGATTTGGTCGTGCCGATTTTTTTATGCAATGTGATCAGAATATTTCGTGAAATGTGCAAATGCTCAAATTATTCACTCATAAAATGTGTGAAATCAAAAATCATTCCCTCATAAAATGTGTGAAATCAAAAATTATTCACTCATAAAATGTGCAGAGAGTGCCGCAATCGCCTATTTTACGCCACTTTACTCCTCGTGTGCAAGAAGCCTTTTATAGCTGCGGTCAATGCCTATTGCACCAAGGGGTGCGGTGATAAGGATCGCAAGCACAGCCACAGAAAGCACTATCTTTCCGCAGGGCAGACCAAGTGACATCGGCACTGAGCCGATAGCCGCCTGAACTGTCGCCTTTGGCATATATGCCGTTACACAGAAAAGCTTTTCTTTCAGCGTCAGCTTCGTGCCGAGAAGACATATCCATACGCCCACGGCTCTGAAAATAAGCGCTCCGAAAATAAGAAGCACAGCCGCCGCACCTGCCGTAAGGGTGTAGCGTATGTCCACTGCCGCACCAACAAGGACAAAAAGCACAGCTTCAGCGGCTATCCAAAGCTTGCCGAACTTTTCTGAAAGCCTTGCAGACACGCTTTTGTCAGCCTTTATTTTTATCACGCAAGCCATTGCCACAACTGCAAGAAGTCCCGATACAGCCACATAAGGCTTCAAAAATGTTTCCACTGACATGAGCAGGAATGCCAAGCCCAAGATGGCGATGACCTTTGTGCTGTTTCTTATTTTGTTACCTTTGCGGTAGGATATTTCAAAAATATAGAAAAGCACAAACCCTGATAGCGAGCCGAGAAGCACTCCGAGGATTATTGACACGGGGATATTGAGAAAATCCGTCGCCTTTGCAGAGCCGCCCTGCGCCATTGTTACGAATGTGGAGAACAGCACGATAACGAAAATATCATCGCATGAAGCTCCCGCAAGTATCATTTGCGGTATGCTTTTTTCAGTGCCGTATTTTTCTTCCATAAGCTTCACCATTCTCGGCACTACCACCGCAGGGGATACCGCACCAAGCACCGCACCCATAACAGCGGCTTCCGTGTGGTTTATCCCAAGAAGCAGCGGAGCAAGGATAAAATATCCCAGTATCTCAAAGCTTGCAGGCAGAAATGACATCATGACCGCAGGTCTGCCCACCTTTTTCAGATCAGACAAATTGAGTGACAGCCCTGCTTTGATAAGGATAATGATAAGGGCTATCTGCCGAAGCTCTGAGGATATGCCAAGTATCTTAGGATCCAGCAGATCGAGAACGTAAGTGCCTGTGAGGATGCCCGTTGCAAGCATACCGATTATCCTCGGCAGACCGATAGCCTGAAAAATGGCGGCGGCTGACAGCCCCACAAGAAAGATCACAGCCAGTGAAAATAACATAATTATACCTCCCAAAAGTCAAAAAAGCTGACAACTCCTGCGTAAAAAACAGAAGTCATCAGCTTAATAAGCGGTTTAGGTTTCCCAGGGGAGAACATCATTCCCCGATATGAGATTTTACTATTGTATTTTACCACATTGCCGTGATAATGTCAAGTGCTTAACAGGTCTGCGGTTGAACTTTTTTCATTTTTGTGGCCTGGCGCTGAGCCATAACAAGCTTGTAGTATACGCCTTTTTTCTGCATAAGTTCAGCGTGAGTGCCGAACTCTGCAAGTCTGCCCTTGTCAAGGACGATAAGCCTGTCGGCGTTGCTGAGGGTGGAAAGTCTGTGAGCAATGGCAATTGTCGTCCTGCCCTTTGTGAGCTTGCCCAAAGCGTCTTGTATCTGCTTTTCCGTCTGAGTGTCAAGAGAAGCCGTCGCCTCGTCAAGTATTATTATTTTAGGGTCATGGAGTATCGCTCTTGCAATGGCAATTCTCTGACGTTCGCCGCCCGAAAGCTGATAGCCCTTGTTGCCCACTCGGGTGTTGTAGCCGTCAGGGAGCTTTGTGATAAAGTCATGTGCATTCGCAATTTTCGCTGCCCTTATTACCTCCTCAAAGGTAGCGTCAGGCTTTGCATATGCTATATTTTCAAGTACGTTTCCGTCAAAAAGGAAAGTTTCCTGCAACACCACGCCCACCTGTGAACGCAGGCTGTGCTGTGCAATATCCTTTATGTTAACACCATCAATGCGTATCTCTCCCTGTGTGCAGTCATAAAGCCTGAGAATAAGATTTATCATTGTGGATTTTCCCACACCTGAGTGTCCCACAATGCCTATCATTTCGCCCTTGTTTATCTTGCAGGTTATGTCTTTCAGCACAGGATTGTATACCTTGTAGCCAAAATAAACGCCGTCAAATTCGATATCGCCTTGAATGTCAAGGTCAATAGGGTCATCACAATCACGAACGTCAGTGTCCTCGTCAAGTATCTCAAAGACCTTGCCTGCGGAAACTGAGGTGTCCGCAAGATTTCTCGGTATCTGTATGAGCCAGCGTATAGGTTCGTAAAGCATTGCAACGTAGGTGGTGAACTGTATAAGCTGACCTAATGTCATGGTGTGGTCGAGAATCATGTTTCCACCGAAATACAGTACGAAGAAGTTACCAATGGTGAGGATAAATTCTGAGGCAGGAATGGTGAGATACCACATCATTTCCGCACGAACGCAGCTTTTCGCCCAGCGTTGGGAACATTCTGTGTAGCGCTGTATCTCCCTTACCTCGTTGCCGTAGGACTTTACAACTCTTATGCCGTTTAAAATATCATGCAAAGTTTCTCCATGAGAAACGCCGTTTTTCCATACCTTTGTGTAGCGTATCGCCATGGCGTCAAAAAGCTTTTGCACTATTATGAAAACTATCGGCACAGGCAAAACTGTCATAAGCGCAAGCCGCCAGTCCATGATAAAAAGCAGTATGCCTATTATCACAAGGGAAAGTATTTTTACTATGGCGTCCTTGCCGTTTGCAGTGATGAAGTCCTCAAGCTTTGCGGCGTCGCTTGAAACACGGTTGATAAGCTCGCCTGCTGTTCGCTTTGATATGGAGTTCATGGAAAGCTGCTGTGACTTTTCAAATATCTCCTGCCTAAGGTCACGTCCCAGATTGAGTGCGACCTTGAAGCTGTTTTTCATGTTGAAAAACTCAAACACTCCTGCCAAAAGCAGCAGGGTGACGATAGTGATGATAACTCCTGCAAGTCCTGCCCAATGGGTGTTTTTCGGGGTAACATACTTGTCGATTATAACTCTGTCAAGATATGGCGCAAGCACCCAAATAAGCTCGGAAAGTATCGTGCATATAACTGCGATCGCAAAATATTTCTTGTATGGCGCAATGCGTTTTATGAGCTTGACCATTGTCTTGCCCTTGCCTGTGCAGTAGATACATTCCTTTGCGCCCTCCAGCGGCAGACCGCATTTCGGGCAGACAGGCTCTTCCGTGTCAGTTATCTCCATAAGCTCGCCTGTGCGCAAACAGTGGTCAAGAAGCTTCATAAGCTCGGCGTATCTGAGAAACTGATCCTGCGAAAAACCGCAGAAGCAGATAGTTTCACCGCTTTTCAGCGTTCCCTGAGCCATTGAAGTGCCTATCTGCTGTCTGCACTCAAACTCGGAAAAATCGCCTATGCTGTATTCAAGTGTTATCTCACTGCCGCTGTAAACGTATATTTTTTCTTTTGTCACACAGAAATGTCCGTCCATTTTGTCGCCCTCACGGGTGAAGTTCGCAGGCAGGGAGTAAACAATGTCTGTCGGAGCATTCTGCGGCAGGGAAGTTTTTAGATCCATATTTTCACACTCCTTTCAGCGTGGTCTAACACCTTTTAGGTGTACATTTCAAGCACCTGACGGCTTTTTCTGTCAAGCTTGTGAATGTCAGGACAGAAATATTTGTTGCCGTCTGCGTCGTTGACGTAAAGATAATCATAGCCTATCATTCTGAAATTCTGATACCAGTCACGGATACAGATAGTTTTCTGTCCTGAAGTGGTGTCAGCTTTGACAAATATCGCACCACGCATATTGTCCTTTATGCTGTAGACCTTTGTTATCTCAGGCATATAGTATTTGTATTCAAGATAGCTGTCAAGAAGCTTGTATTGCTCATCGTCAAGCTCCGCCATATCTTTTATAACGCCTATCTCACGGAATTCTTTTTCGGTATTTTCGTATGAAAGGCTTATGTAGGTGGTCTTTGAGTAAAATGGTATGAGTCTTGTGGGGTTTACCTTGTGATAAGTCCTGCCCTCATAATCGAGGGTAAGAAAACCGCTTTCTTCCTTTGCAAGGCGTATTTTTTTGCAGTCAAGCAAATTAAGCTTATCGACCTCATAAACCTCCTGCTCAGCGGTAATATTTTCAGCCATTGTGTTCATCTCCTTACTATTCGTTTATGAACTGCAATGCTTCAGATTGCAGTTTGTAAAGCTCGAAATATTTGCCTTTTTCTTTTATGAGCTTGTCATGTGTACCCATTTCTTTAAGCTCGCCGTTTTCAATAACGCAGAGCATATCAGCGTCACGGAGAGTTGAAAGGCGGTGTGCGATAGAAATAATCGTCCTGCCCTGTTTCAGATTGTCGATAGCGGCTTGTATCTTTCGTTCTGTCCTTGTGTCCATGGAAGCGGTCGCTTCGTCAAGGATAAGTATATTAGGCTTCTGAATGATAGCCCTTGCGATAGATATTCTCTGCTTTTCACCGCCTGACAAGGATATTCCGCCCTCGCCGACCTTAGTGTTATAGCCCTCAGGGAGCTTTGTTATAAACTCATGTGCGTTTGCGGACTTTGCCGCTTCGATAACTTCTTCCATGGTGGCGTCAGGGTTTGCATAGCGGATATTGTCAGCTATCGACCCTATGAAAAGGAAAGTTTCCTGAGAAACTATACCGATATTTCTGCGCAGATCGTCAAAAGCTATCTTCCTGATAGGCACACCGTCAATGGTTATCTCACCGCCTGTTACGTCATAAAGCCTTGCCATAAGGTTTATGATAGTGGATTTTCCTGCGCCTGTTTTACCAACGATTCCAAACATATGTCCGGCCTGAACCTTGAAAGAAACGTTTTTTATGATAGGGTGACCTGCTTCATATTCAAAGGATACATTTTTAAGCTCGATATTGCCCCTCATGTTTTCCATGTGAACAGGGTGTTCGTCCTCTTTTACAGTAGGCAGAGCGTCCATTATCTCAAACATTCTTGACGCGGCGTCCATACATTTTGCCCAGCGGTCGCCTATCCATGTGAAAAAGTTGATAGGATCCATAGCCATTTCGGTATAGGAAATAAGTGCTGAAAGTGCGCCGAATAGTATGTGACCTTTTATAACAAGCACTGCGCCGAGGCAGAAAACAAGCTTGTTCACTATCCTATAGAACGTCCATATAACAGGGATAGTGTTTGCTATTCGCGAGTTTATCCTTGAGTTTATTAAAAATGCGTCAGTGTTTTTTACCCTATAGCGTTCTATCTCTCTGTCCTCACGGGCGAAAGCCTTTACCACACGCTGACCGTTCATAACGTCAGACAGCACCGAGTTTGCAGAACGCATTGCAACGTCATATTTGCGGTAAAGCTTGCGCTGGCTTTTGTAAAATTGGTGCTGAACTATCTCTATCACCGAGATAGTGAGGATTATACCAAGTGACAGAAGTGGCGAAATTGTGAGCATTATTACTGCAATACCCACTATTTTTACTACGTTTGTAAGACCATACGGCACTATATCCGTGAAAAACCAGTAGATATTCTGGCTGTCACGGTCAACTCTTGACATAAGCGAGCCTGTCTGCTTGCTTGTGAAAAAGTCAAGGGAAAGCCGCTGCATTGAGGAGAATATCTTCACCCTAAGCCGGTGCGTAACAACAGGCACGACCTTTGAGGTTATAATGCCTGAAATGATACGCATTATCATTCCTGCAATGTTTATGCCCACGATGAGCATTACTATCATGAGTATCTTGCCATAGTATTTTCCGTTTTCCGCAAGCACATCATCATAGAGCATTTGAGAGCCGAATATCGGCGAAAGCACTGCGAAAACGTTGCTTAAAACTATGGTGAGCAGTATGAGAAATACCGCACCCTTAAATTCACCGAACATAGAAAGCAGGCGTTTGAACACCGAGCGTCTGTCTACACATCTCGGACAGACAGGGCGGTTAGGGTCAGGATAAGGCTCACCGCAGGTAGGGCAGTGGGTCTTTACTCCTTCCAGCAGGCGGTCGTCAATAGGCTCGTTCTTGGCTGTGCAGTTCACACGCTGGCTGAATTTCTCGAATTTGTCAGCAAAGCCAAGTGAAAACCTTGCTATAGGAAACTCCTTGTCGGACTTGTCCTTTATCATAAGTCTTGCGGAATTTGCATAGCGGTCAACAAACATTTCTTCAATGCTGTCTATGGGGTATTCATCATAGCCTGATACTGTGAAGCTTACGAGATTTTTTCTCTTCTGCCCACGTTTCATTTTTCCGTATTCTTCATAGCCACGGAGTATGCAAAGGGTGTCTTTTGTGAAAGTTATGTATACGTCCACATATCCGCCCTCACCGTCAAGGTCAGCTTTTACGCAGTAAAGCAGCTCGTCAGTCATAACTCCACGCTTTAGCAGTTCGTTTTCTGCAAGCTGTGGCAAAACGTCAAAAAACTTCATGTATTCCCTCCTTTTCGGGATAAATTTCATATTCTTCCGATATAATTCTGTAAATTCGCATAATGTAACTGCCTATAACAGGTCAAAAAAAGACCTCTGATACCTGATATCAGAGGTCGCAATAGTTCTGCAGTATAATATCCAGAAAGCTGATAAAAATCTCATTAGCTTTTGGTAATAAGGGCAGGCAAAATGACATCTGAAAGGCATATTGAACTTACATTATTTGCAAGGCCTATATTCTCGTTAGTCTTTAGAAGATCGAAAAGAATATTTCTCATTTCACCCACCACCTTTCAGTTTATTTTTATAGCGTTTATCATTATACGAATTTTTGTGAAACATCACGCAAGGTTTATTATATAACCAAACTTTCTATTTGTCAATAGGATTTTCCAAATTTTTTTTGCTTTTTGAGAAAGCTGCCCAGAATATCAGCACAAGAAGTATCACCGCAAAGCACATCCAACCAATAAGAACAGGCAGACTTCTGTTTGAGAATGTGTCATAGTATCCTTTGAGGTAGATGAAACAGATAAGTGCAGGCACAACGTAGGCCATGTAGCTGCGAAGGCCGTTTGGAATATGCTTGCCCTTGCCGGTGTTGGCTTCCTTGATGAAGTTCTCCCAGCCCCAGCCGTTTTTGCGAACGCAGAAAAGCACTCCCACAAGAGAGCCAAGTGGCAGAAGATTCGACGACACCAAGAAGTCTTCAAGGTCCATGATAGTCGAGCCTGCGCCCATTGGCTGGATATTTTTCAGCAGGTTAAAACCAAACACAGCAGGCATTGTAAGCACAAGTATCATCACAAGGTTTACAATAAGTGATTTTTTTCTGCTCCAATCCCACAGTTCCACCGACATTGTGATAATGTTCTCAAACACTGCGATAACGGTGGAAAGCGCCGCAAATGACATGAAGATGAAGAAGAATATTCCCCACAAGCGGCTTGAAGCCATATGGTGGAAAACGTTAGGCAGAGTAATGAACAGCAGTGACGGACCTGAGTCAGGCTCGATGCCGTATGCAAAGCAGGCAGGGATTATGATAAGTCCCGCAACGACAGCCACGGCAGTGTCAAGAACGATAACGTTCACAGACTCGCCTACAAGAGTGCGGTCCTTTTTCAAATAGCTTCCGAATATCTCCATTGTGCCTATGCCTATGCTTAGTGTGAAAAACGCCTGAGTCATTGCGGCGAAAAGCACTGATGTGAAGCCTTTTTCCTTAAAGACGTCAAAGTCCGGCACAAGAAAGAATTTAAGCCCCTCAGAAGCGCCTTTCAGCCTGATAGAGTTCACCGCCAGTACCACCATGAGCGCCATAAGCAGTATCATCATAAATTTCGTTACCTTTTCAATGCCGTTTTGCAATCCCAGTGCGCAAACACCGATACAAAGTATGATAACGATAGCCGAGAATATGAGCATAAGCCACGGTGAAGCCTGCATATCCTTAAAAGCCTCAGCCGTTGCCGCTGTGCTTGAAGCGTCCAACGAGCCAGTGGCGTATTTAAAAGCATAGTATAACATCCAGCCTGTGACCATGGTGTAAAACATCATGAGCAGATAGTTTCCTGCAATGCTCGTGTATTTTGTGCAGTGATATCGGCTACCGGGCTTTTCAAGTCGGTTGAAAGCCTGAGAAAGGCTTCGGCTGCTTCCTCTGCCTATGGCAAATTCGCATATGAGTATTGGCAGTCCCAACAGCACAAGGCAGATAATGTATAGGAACAGAAAAGCTCCGCCGCCGTTTTGTCCGCAGATGTATGGAAACTTCCACACGTTGCCAAGACCAATGGCACACCCTGCGGACACAAGTATAAATCCCAATCGGGATTGAAAGGTTGCTCTGTTTTTATTTTCGTTCATAATAATTCTCCTGTAAAAATAGTCATACAATCTCTATTATATAGTATATCTTATCTTTTGTCAAATTTTCACAAAGTATCATATTACTATGCTAAAACGTGTTAAAAAACAAGCCTTTCAAAAACGCAAAAGCGGGACGTCGAGGGCGCCGTCCCCTACATATACTGCAAAATGTTTTGTGAAAATTTGCCGAAAACAAAAACCCTCCCCATAGGGGAAGGCTTTGTCATAAGGAAATTGATTATAGGAAGGATAACTATTATACAAATTTATATTTATACAAATTCTATTTTTCTGTAGGAGTCGATAGCGCCCTGATGTTTAACGCTTTCACCGCAGAATTTATTTGAAAACGCTATACAGCGTTCTAGCTGTGCATTGTCAAGGTCACAAAGACCTTCGGCGGTCACGCTGAGAGTTTTCAGTGCATATAGGAACGAGCCTATAAATCCGTCTCCTGCACCTGTTGTGTCAACGGCTTTCACTTTTTCGCTCTCTGCAAATGCCTGAGCGTTCTTTGTGAAAGCATATGCTCCCTCTGAGCCGCAGGTGTATATCACAAGCTTCACATTGCCCGTGAAAAGTTTTGGCAGAGCGGCTTTGATGTCGTTTTCACCTGTGATAAATCCAAGCTCTTCGTCTGATATCTTCACAATGTCAGCCATTGGTATAAACTCATTCACAGTATCATGCAGAGCTTTCTTGTCGTTCCAAAGAGGAAAACGCAGATTAGGGTCAAAGCTTATCATTGCACCTTTTTGACGTGCATAGGCGATAGCCTTTTTGTGTGCGTCTTTCATCGGAAAATCTCCAAGGGAAACACTGCAAAAATGCAGTGCGTATGCGTCCTCAAACCATTCTTCTTTTACCTGCTCCGCTGAAAAAAGCATATCTGCGGAGGGCTTTCTGTAGAATGAGAACGTCCTGTTGCCGTCATTTTCAAGGCTCACAAAAGCCAAAGCTGTGTTCGCCTTGTCGGTGAAGCTCACAAGGGAAGTGTCGATTCCAGCCCTTGCAAGGTCGCCTGCTATCTTTCTTCCGAATGGGTCATCACCAAGCTGAGTGATAAATTTCGAGCTTCCGCCAAGGATAGTGAACGCTCCGCAGACGTTTGCAGGTGCTCCGCCGCTTTTAGGGCTGAAAGCCGTTACCTCCTCAAAAGCACAGCCTGTCTGTGCAGGGATAAAATCTATCAGTGCTTCGCCTATGGCAAAAAGTGTGTTTCCCATTGCAGTTCCTCCTCTCAGATGTCCCAGACCTGTGCCTCAAAGCCGTTTACTTTAAGCTTTACGCTGTCATTATCGGGATATATTCTTGTTGACATCACAGTTTCGCCGTCATTGATATATACCTCAATGCTTGACATATCTGCGATAACTCTTATGTTTCTCACGTTGTCTATCTCTGCGTTTCTTACCGTTCTGCCGCAGCCGTATTTTTCGTCAGTAAATTTCATTGTAAAGAGCTTTTTCTCTTTATCAAAGCCAAGTTCCAGCTTGCCGTCAAGGAATATGCTGAAACTGTCCGCAGGCTCACCGTCAAGCTCAAATGGCAGAGGATATTCTGCAGATTGACCGCTGCTTTGACGGCGTGCGTTGCTTTTAAGCTCGTCAAATTCAGCTATAGGCTGCTGTCTGAGCTTGCCGTTGGGTGCAACTGTTACGACCCTCGGTATGGTAAGGCAGTGCTGCCAGCCAAGCTCAGTTGTGGCATTGCCGTATGCCTTGTTATCCATGCCAAGCCAACCTATGAGTATTCTCCTGCCCTGTGGGTCAAGAAATGTCTGCGGCGCATAGAAGTCAAAGCCCATGTCCCATTCGGTGAAATCGCCTAGAACGCTGTCCTCAAGCTTGCCCTGAACAGGGAAGTAGCCTGATTCGTTAAGGTTCTGCCACTTTGTTTCATAGTGAGGCATACCCTGCGGGCAGGTGCTTAAAAAACCCTTGCCGTCTATCTCGAAATAGTCAGGGCATTCCCACATATAGCCGTAGCCCTCTTTGTATACCTTGCCGGTGTATTTCCAGTTTATAAGATCGTCAGATTCGTATACAAGCACACAGCCCTCGTCGTCAAAAGTTCTTGCACCCAGCACCATTTTCCATGCGTCGCCCTCTTTCCACACCTTTGGATCTCTCACATGGCATGAGCAGAAATCAGGGTAGTCGCTGTTTCTGAGAAGTACCTGCTTTTCACTCATTTTGCTTCCGTCTGTGGTGGTGACGTGGATAACGTTCGCACCTCTGCCGGCTTTGACATAATCATAATCGCCTATCATCTTCACATTACCTGTGTAGAAAATATGCAGAACACCGTCATTTTCAATGGCACTTCCTGAGTAAACGCCATGGCTGTCCTCAGGAATGTCAGGCATCATAACTGCTCTGTCATAAGTCATGTGCATAAGGTCGCTGCCGTGATAATGTCCCCAGCCTCTCGGTGTGTGACCGTCAGCGGCTATTGGGCTGTACTGAAAATAAACATGATATTCGCCCTTGTAAAAGCTCAGACCGTTCGGGTCATTTAGCCAGCCGTCAGGCGGTTCGATATGAAATCTCTGACGCCATTTTGCGTTCTTTATTCTTTCTCTGTTTTCCAGTTTTTCTTTGTTATCCATTTATATCCTCTCCTTTTAATGCGTTGATTATGATTATTGACAGTTTTTCTGTGCTTTATGCGTTTACCTTTATTAGCTTATCTCCTATAGTCACTTCTGTGCCTTCTTCTGCAAGCTCCTCAACAGATGTAAATTCGTCTGAATTGCCCACAAGAACAGGTGTGATAGTCTGATAGCCCTTGCTCTTTATAAAGTCCATATCGAAAGTGATAAGCGTCTGTCCCTTTGTTACTCTGTCGCCCTCAGAAACGTAAGCCTTGAAGCCCTCGCCTTTAAGCTCAACAGTGTTTATTCCAACGTGGATAAGAAGTTCCTTGCCGTTGTCAAGTGTCAAACCAACTGCATGGAAAGTGTCAAAAAGCGTTTCAACCTTGCCGTCGCCAGGTGCAACGATCTTGCCCTCGGTAGGTTCTATTGCCGCACCAAGACCAAGTATGCCCTGCGCAAAGGTCTGGTCAGGAACGTTTTCAAGCTTTACAGCCTTGCCGCTAAGCGGAGCTGTGATAATGCCGTCATCTGCTACGTCTGCATTTTCAGCCTTTGTTTCGATAGCCTGTGCAGGCTGTTCAGCCTTTTCTGTCTTGTTTTCGGAAGGCTTGTTCTCGTTTTTTATCTGCTCGTTGTTCGTGCCGAAAAGCCAAGTAAGAGTGAATGCAACGCCCATTGCTACAGCCATTGAGATTATATACTTTACTGGGTGGTTGAGTGTAAGAAGTATTGCAAATATTCCTGTTACACCTGTTGCAGTTGCGCCAAGGTGGAGGATAGAAGCGACCATTGCTCCACAAGCGCCGCCGATAGAGCCGAATATGAAAGGCTTTACAAATCTAAGGTTTACACCGAATATTGCAGGCTCTGTGATGCCAAGCATACAAGACAGTGCAGAAGGATAAGCCATTGATCTTATCTTATTGTTCTTGCTTCTTACTGCCACTGCAAGGCAGGCAGCTCCCTGAGCCATGTTTGCGGCAGATGCCAGAGGCAGCCAATAGGTCGCACCGTATTTAGCAAGCTGACCAATGTCGATAACAGTGTACATATGATGTATACCGCCAACAACTGTTGTTGAATAGAAACCGCCCATTATGAACGAACCAATGCCGAATGGGATAGTGATGAGCTTCTGAACGCCTGTGATAATGCCATTTTCAAGGGCAACAAATACAGGACCGATAAAGGTGTAAACGAGGAAAGCTGTTACTGTAAGGCTCACAAGAGGTGTAACGAAAAGGTCGATTATGTCAGGCACTTTCTTGTGAAGCTTTTTCTCCATAGTCGCAAGAATGAATGAAGCGATGATGATAGGAATTACATGACCCTGATAGCCTACCATGTGAACGTTGAACAGACCGAATATGGAGAACGTCTGCTCATATCCGTTTGTGGAAACTGTCCAAGCGTTTTGCAGGTCGGGGTGGATAAGGAACATTCCTATTACCGCACCAAGGTAAGGGTTGCCGCCGAACACCTTAGTTGCAGAATAGCCAATAAGTATGGGCAGGAACGTGAACGCTGCATTTGAAAGCAGTTTGAATATTGTGAAAACATATCCATTTGTGTCAAGAGATATAAAGCCGTTTGAAGCCATGAAATTCAAGGCTTCCATTATTCCCATGATAAGACCGCCTGCAACGATAGCAGGGATTATAGGTACGAATACGTCGCCGAGAGTTTTGATAAGTCTTTTGAACCAGTTCTGCTTCTGAGCCACCTGAGCCTTGACTTCGTCCTTTGAAGAGGCTTCCACGCCTGCCTCTGCGATAAATTCATCATAGACCTTGTTTACCGTTCCAGTGCCTATGATGATCTGAAGCTGTCCAGAAGCTTCAAAAACGCCCTTTACAACATCAATGTTCTCCAGGGTATCCTTCTGTATCTTTGAGTTGTCTGCGATTATAAGTCTTAATCTTGTGGCGCAGTGTGCGGCACTGACCAGATTTTCCTTTCCGCCTATAGCAGAAAGTATCTCACGAGCTGAACTTCTGTGATCCATAATATCCCGTCCTTTGCTTGTTTATTATTATTATTTTGTCCGAACTATGTTATTTTATCAGTTTCATCATTTATGTGATACCGATTTCATTAACTATATTATAACCCATGGCAGTGCATTTGTCTATTGACAAATAATATAAACTTACAAGGCGGTATTATAATGTTTCACACAGTTTCACATTATTTTTCTGTGGACTCACGTTCTTCCAGCTCGAAATCAAGCGTCAGCGTTCTTGGTATAGAGCTTTCTCGCTTTAGAGAATTGAGCAGCATTTGTGCCGCTTCTATGCCTGCGGTGCGATAATGAAAATGCACAGATGTCAGGGGAGTGGACGTGACATTACAAAGCTGAGAGTCGCCAATACCTGCTATCAGTATATCCTCCGGTACTTTCAATCCCTGCTCACGGCAGGCAAGGAGCGCGCCTGCGGCAAGATTGTCGGTGGCACAGAAAATGTGGTCGTACCTTCTGCCACTTCTCAGTAATGTCAAAGCTTTTTTGTAGCCTGAGTCCATTTTAAATTCAGCCGTTTGCATATCAGACTTTTCAATGTTGATGCCGTTATCAGAAAGGGCGTGGAGAAACCCGTCTTTTCTTGCCTGACCTGCCGCCTTGTCCTGCTCGGTAACACCGATAAAAGCGGGCTTTTTGCAGCCTTTGTCAAGCATAAGCTTCTCTGCGGTATAGGCGGCTTTGTAATCGTCATGACAAACGCAGTTTGCACCCTTGTATTCCTGTCCCACAATTACCACCGGCACACGCATTTTTTTCAGCACAGCATCATGGAGCGGAGTGAAAACAGAAGCCAAAAAGATAACTCCGTCAACACGATTGCTTCGGAAAAGCTCCAGATATTCCACTTCTTTCTTTGGGTCGTTGGCAGAGTTCACAAGCAAAAGCTGATAGCCCTGCTCACTGAGTACCTGACTTATTCCCTCCACCTCTCTTGCACAGCTCTCGCTTGAAAGCTTCGGTATAATAACTCCCACAAGCTTTGTCACCCTTGTTCTCACGTTCTGCGCCTGAACGCTTGGGGCATAGCCTGTGGCTTCTATGGCGGCTTCAATAAGCCTGCGCTTTTCTTCGCTCACATAGCCGTCGTTGAAATATCTGCTCACAGCAGATTTTGATACTCCTGCGGCTTTTGCAAATTCGGTAATGTTCATTTCTCGTCACTCCTTTTATTTTATTATACCACAGCACTATGAAAAATCAATGTGGTTTCATATGAATATTTCATATATAATGTGAAACTGTTTCAACTAAAAAAAACTGCCGCACCCAATCGGTACAGCAGTTATGAAAATCTATTTCACTATGGCATGAAGCTTCCATTTTCCGCCCTTGTATCTTAAAAGGCTCACCATAGCGGTCACAAACCACGTTGCGGCGGTGGTGTACCATATGCCCCAATAGCCTATGAAAGCTATCCTTGTGAGGATAAGTGAAAGACCTATCCTGCATATTACCTCCGCCATGCCGTTTACAAGTGCATAGTTTGTGTCGCCTGCGCCGTTCAAAAAGCCCCTTGTGGTGTGGATAATACCCAGCGACCAGTAGAAAAGTGAGGTTATGATAAGCGCTTTTGCCGATATGCTTATAACAGTCTTGCCCTTGACAAACCAAGATGTTATCGCTCCACCGAACAGTGTGAACAGCACAAGCACCACTGCCGAGAATATCACCGATATTTTTATTGCACAAGCAAGACCTTTCTGCGCACGTTTTTCTTTTCCTGCACCGATATTCTGTCCTGTGAATGTTGAAACCGCCGCATTAAGTGAAGAAAAAGGCTGTTGAACGAACTGTTCGATACGCATTGAAACTGTGTATGCCGCCATGACCGTTTCGCCAAAGCCGTTTGTCACACGCTGGAGAGCCACCATTGATACCGAGATAAGTCCGTTTTGTATGGCGATAGGCACGCCTGTTTTCACACAGCGGCTCATCATGTCCTTGTCGGCGTGCAGATCGTCGGCGGTGAGCTTTATCTCTCCGCTCACTGCAAAGCAGTACACAATACAAGAAATGGCGGAAAGTGCCTGTGTAAGTACTGTCGCCCATGCCGCACCTGCTATGCCAAATTTGAATACCACCACGAAAAGCAGGTCAAGGAGGGCGTTTAGCAAGCTTGCTGCACCTAAGAATATCAGCGGTGTTTTTGAGTCGCCCAAAGCCCTCATTATGGCGTTTATCCAGTTGTATGCTGCCACCGCTATCGTTCCGCCGCAGGCTATCTGCATATACGCCGCAGAATCTCCGATAAGCTTGTCAGGAACTTTCAAAAGCTCCAGTATAGGTCTTGCGGCAGGCACGGATAAAAGGCTTATTACAATGCCGAATATAGCCGTAACAAGCGCCGAATTGAACACTGCCGACCGCAGGGCTTTTTTCTTGCCTGCACCGAAATACTGTGCGACAATTATTCCTGCACCCACCGACAGCCCTATGCAAAGGGTGTAAAAAAGATAAGTGATAGAGCCTGTAGCACCAACAGCGGCAAGGGCGTCATCGCCAAGATAACGCCCCACCACCATAGTGTCCACTATATTGTATGTCTGCTGCAAAAGATTTCCTGCAAGCAGTGGCAGTGAAAACATTATTATGTGCCGCATTTCACTGCCTTGTGTCATGTCTGTTGTTCTGCTTATTTTAGTCATTATTTTCCTTACGCTTCTTTCTCACTATGCCGTATATTACCGCACCAACTGCCGCAGCAGCGCAAACGCCTGCGCCTACGGCTATAGGAAGCTTGCTTTTGCCTGACTTAGTGCTTTCAGATTTCGCAGGCTTTTCTTGCTCAAATGGTATATTTCCGCCTGTTATCTGCATAGCGTCAATTGTATATTTACCTGATTTTATGGTTACCTTTGCGGTGTGAGCGCCCTCAGACAAGCCTTCAAAATGACATGATATCTCACGCTGACCTGTCCTTGAAACTGTCACAAGCTGTTCATCGCCTCCGTCTATTGATACCCCAAGTATAGCGTTTTCTCTTGTTTCACCTGAAAGCGCAAAGCCTGTTCCCTCAAAGCTTACTGTGAAGGAGTCGCCTTCTGCGCCTTTTGATGAGGTGCGTTTGTAATTTTTGAAACTGCTCATAAGGTTGTGTTCCCAGTTGCCCTCAAAAGTGAAGCAAGAGTCTGTTTCATCATAGCGTGTCACATATGTGTCACTGCCCTCTACAGGTTCAGCAGAGAAGTTGTCAAAGCTGTTTTTGTTGTATGAGCTGAAAAGTGCCGCTCTGCCTGCGCTGATAAGGGATTCGCCCTCGTTCACAGTGTATTCAGCCACCATGTTTTCGTCAATATATCCACGGATAACGTTGTTTACAACCTCGACTTTAAGCTTGTGAGAAGCAGTGCCGTCAAAGCCGTCTATGCTTCCGCTGCTAAGAGTGCTGTCATTTGCTTTAAGCTCCCAGCTTCCGTTCTCATAAAGCTTTATCCAATAGCCACTGTATGAATTGCAGCCAAGCGTGTATCTCAGACCAACACCCACATAGTTTGATCCTGCGTCCTGCGAAGCCGCAAAAGCAGCGTCAACGTTCACAGAGTAGTTATACCACCTGTCGTCACCAAATGTAGTCACAGGTTCTGGGGTGTAGCCCCACTCGTTGGCTTTCATGTCAGCCGTTATCTGCTGAACTAGCATATTGCCCTTGTCGGTCTTTTCCACCTCGAAAGCACCGCCCTGATCTGTTGTGTATCTTGGCGCATTGCCCCTTGATGAAAGATAATTCTCAGGATAGCCTGCATACTCAAAATCGTCCGTATATGGAAGCTTCAAAATAGTGCGTTCGCTCTCGTCAGCGTTTTTGTATTCTGTGCGCTTAGGCGTAACAGTAGAAATTGTCACAATAGAATTTGGCTTCACTGTCACAGAGTATGTATAAGCTCCGACGTTCTCTGTAGGGGTTATATCCTCAGTTTTCTTGAAATAATTATCATCATAGCTGCCACCAATGCTGTCAGGACCTCTTGTTTCCCATACGCTCACGTTGCTTGACGCCTTGTCAAGTCCTGATACCTTGAGGTCATACTGTATAGGCTCGCTTGTAGTGTTTGTGATAACAGTGCTGTAATCGCCTGTTTCTGTGTCTGTGGCGGTCATATAGCTGTAAACTGCGTCGACGATAGCGTGGCCGTCACCGCCTTTTTTGCCGTCGCTGTAGCAGCCGCTGTCAACAAACGCCCAGCCTTTTTCAATGAACTGCGAAAAATGCAGAGACATATAAAATCCGCTGTCAAGCATATAATAACCGCTCCAAGGGTCGCAGGCTGAGATAAGCTGTTTCTGACAGTAGCAAGCGCCGTCATAGTATGCCGATACAACAGGCTGATACTCATATAGTGTCATTTTGCCGTTTGGATACATTCCGATTATTCTGTTTGCAATATCAAGGGTGCCGTTTATGCCTGTCAGACCTGAGCCGTCATATCTGTATGTGCCCTGAGCATATGCCATTGGCGAGCTTGCTTCGCTGAACCAAAGCTCTTTGTTTTCTTCATATGCAAGCTTCTGTGCGTTCTCGGTGGACTCGCTTGTGTAATGGCTTCCCACCACGTCAACAACGTTCATAAGTTCGCTGTCCTCATACATTCTGTCAGCAAAGCCCCATGTGCAGACCTCTTCTCCACCGACTATCTTTATCTTTGAGTAGTCATAAGGGGTGCCTTTTTCACTTTTGAGATGTGAGGAAAGATATTTTACCCATTCAGGGTCAGCACCACGTTCGTTCTGTACTGCACTTACATAGTCAAATTCAAGTCCATATGTTTCATAAGCGGCGTCAAGGGTGCTTTTATACCATTTGTATCTTGCGGCATAAACGTCTGAAGCGTCAGATACCCACTTTGGTTCGCTCCACCAAAGCATATCCAATGTGAGGTCAGGATTTATCTTCTTTGCGTCAGCGGCAAGCTGGTATGCCGCACCTCTTGTGACGTCAGCCTTTTCGTCCTCTGTTCTCATTACAGACGGTTCTGTGCCTGATGATGAGTTTATATCCGCACCCATTTCCAACTTAAGGTGAGTAATGCCGATACCCTCTTTGCCAAACATATACTCCATTATCTGTTTATATGCCTCAGGGTGTTCAGCCTTGTAATCCAACAGAAGCCTTGATGAGTTGTTTGCGCTCACCATGCCTGCACCCCTGTAGCGCATATTTTCTTTGAGCTGAGCCGTAGTTCCGTCAATAACTATCTCTCTTGTATTATTTGTATTGCTATCGTTCACCGTTGTTCCCTCCGCACTGCAATTGTAAGCGCCTGCGCTAGATATCATCATGACCAATGCTGACACCATTGACGCACTCCTTTTTAGTATCGTCATAAATTATCCTCCTTGCATAAAGCATGGCTTCTTGTTTTCTTATGACAATTATAAGCTTAAAGGAGTGTATGGTCAATCTGAAATATTTTGCATATTATTAAGATACGAACATTTTGCTTTGAAATATGCTAAGAAAATTCTAATAAAGCTTAAAATATTATTACAAACCTGTTCCTCTTGAACGACGGTATTCTCTTGGCGAAACGCCCTCCAGCTTTTTAAAAACGATGCTGAAATAGTTTCTGTCCTCATAGCCCACCTGCTTGCCTATGTCGCCTATGTCAGAGTCGGTGTTAAGAAGCAGAGATTTTGCCTGAGAGATACGTCGTTTTGCAATATATTCAAGGGGACGCATTGAAGTTTCTGCTTTAAAAACACGGCAAAAATGTTGTACTGACACCCCCGAAAGTCCTGCAAGTGTTTCTGCGGTAATATCCTCCATGTATCGGCTGTCAATATACAAAAGTGCCTGCCTTGTAATGCTTCCCACGTTGTTTCGGCTGTCAGGGAAAAGCATTGCAGTCCTCATGGCAAGGATATATTCATACACAAGTGCGGAAGTTTTTTCGCCACAATTCACAGGGTCGGCAGCGGCAACTAAAATTCGCTCAAAAAGCTGAGCAGGTTTTTGGGTGTTTATCTCAGGGGAGAATCTAAAGCTGTCAAAGCCAAGGTTTGCAAGCATTTGCCCCGCAAATTCACCACGGAAAACTATCCAGTTTGTTATCCAATTCCCATTTGCAGGATAATATTCATGCGGAACGCTAGGGGGCAGATAAAATGCCGAGCCTTTTGTCTGCACAAATTCTTCTCCCCCGACAATTAGTCTGCCCTCGCCCCCTGAGGTAAAAAGAAGCTGATGTGAAACAAGCCCTTTGTCCCTTGTGACGTGAAATTCAGGGTCGGAAATGCCTATTCCGGTGAGATAAAAGGGCAGGGTAGTCTGCCTGCCGATAACAGGATATATGACCTTTGTCACTGCCGCACCTCCTTTTCAAAGTGTAGTTTCATGGTAAATTATATATCCACAAGTGCGATTTGTCAATAGTTCGGTGCTTGACTACGGGTAAACATTGTGCTAAACTTTTATACACAGCGTTTTTCGACACAGCGAACGCCCGAAAGGCAGATGAACATTTTGGAAAAAAATCACGATAGAAAAGCATTCAAAGCCCTGATACAGACTAAAGGGTCAGCATTTTCGCTGACCCTTTTGCTTTGTCCTGCTATTTAATTCTCCGAAACATCAATAACAACATACTCAGACTTGCAGTAATATTATGCTTGCTAACATTTTTAACTGTTTCGCTGTTGAAAAAAGCGACAATAAGTTGTATAATTATCATATAGCAGAATGGAGGAAAGCAATATGTATGAAATGAAACGCACTGTAAATTGCAGCCAGATAGGTTCGCATGGCATAATAAGAAATAGTTGCCTTGTTGACCTTTTGCAGGATTGCTCTGTTATCCACCTTGACACTCACCCTGTTATGTCGCCTTTTTTTGAGAAAGAAAACTGCGTCATGTTTCTTGTGTCAAGACAGCTTGATATCGTCCGCAGACCTGAGCAGAACGAAAAGCTCACCGTCAAAACATGGACCTATGAGCTAAAAAGAATGTATGGCTACAGAAACACAGTTATATATAACGAAAACGGTTATATCTGCGTGAAGTCTATAGCTTCTGGCGCTTTCATGGACAAGACCTCTCAGCGGCCTATAAAAGTTCCACAGGAGCTTGTTGATAGGGTGAAGCTCTATCCAAAGCTTGATATGGAGTATCTTCCAAGAAAGATAGCCCTGCCTGATACTGAGCCACAGGTGTATGAGGATATCCCGGTGCTGAAATGCTATATCGACATGAACGAACACGTCAATAATGCGAGATATCTTGACATAACAGACGAGTTTGTGGAAAACGAGTCTGCTGTGAAGCGTATCCGTGTGGAATATAAAAATCCCTTGAAGCGTGGTAAAGCAATAAAGGCTCTTGTTTATACCGATGAGGGCAGAAAATTTGTGGAGCTTTGCGATGAAAATAATAAGCCATATTGCATTACTGAGTATGATTATAGGTCATAATGCACAAATCGAAACTCGCAATAAGCTGACTTTGTTGTATAAAACGCAGAAAGCATATTAATCCTATTGACATAGTAGGAATAAAGTGATATAGTATAACCATAGCAAACATAAGCGGTACAGAAAACCGCATAAAATAATTTTCATATCGGAGGTAGATTAAAATGTCAAAGATCTATAAGGGCGTTTCGGAGCTTATCGGAAAAACTCCAATAATCGAAGCAGTTAATTTTGAAAAGGCAGTAGAGGCTGACGCAACTATCCTTGCAAAGCTTGAATATTTCAACCCGGCAGGAAGCGTTAAGGACAGAGTTGCACTTGCAATGATCGAGGAAGCTGAGAAGAAGGGCGTTCTCAAAAAGGGTGCAACTATTATAGAGCCTACATCAGGAAACACAGGTATCGGTCTTGCGGCTGTGGGCGTATCAAAGGGCTACAAAGTAATTCTTACAATGCCTGAAACAATGAGTATCGAAAGAAGAAATCTTCTTAAGGCATATGGCGCTCGGATAGTTCTCACAGAAGGCGCAAAGGGCATGACAGGTGCTATCAAGAAGGCTGACGAGCTTAAGGGCGAGATCGAGAACTCAGTTATTCTCGGTCAGTTCGTAAACCCGGCAAACCCAGCCGCTCACTTTGCAACAACAGGTCCTGAGATCTGGGAAGATACAGACGGCAAGGTAGACATCTTTATTGCAGGCGTTGGCACAGGCGGAACAGTAACAGGCGTTGGTCAGTATCTCAAGTCTAAGAACCCTGACGTTAAGATAGTTGCAGTAGAGCCTGCAACTTCACCTGTTCTTTCACAGGGCAAATCAGGTCCACACAAAATTCAGGGTATCGGCGCAGGCTTTGTTCCTGACGTCCTCGATACAAAGGTTTATGACGAGATCCTCCCTATCGAGAATGAGGACGCTTTCAAGACAGGCAACAAGTTCGCTAAAACAGAGGGTATCCTCGTTGGTATTTCATCAGGTGCAGCACTTAAAGCAGCCGAGATACTTTCAAAGAGACCCGAGAACAAGGGCAAGACTATTGTTGCACTTCTCCCTGATACAGGTGAGAGATATCTTTCAACAGCACTTTTCGAGAACTGATTTCTCAAACATATAAAATCGGAAAAGGGCAGACAGTCAGGCAAGCTGACGTGTGACCCAATGAACAAGCTTTCTTCGATCAAATCCGATATAAAAAGCCGCAGGGCATACAGTTTTTACGCTGTATGCCCTGCGGCTTTTATTAAAGAATCCCCTTATAAGCTTTAACCCATTATGTTATTATCAGAATGATCAGGCTCATACTCATAATCTATTCCGAGAGCATCTGAGAATGCCTTTGAAAGCTTGTCGTAATCAATGCCGAGTGCATTGTCTGTGTCATAAGAATTATCCGAATCGTCATCATCTGCCGAGTTTACAGAAATTCCAAAGCAAACCTTGTCCCCTGCGTCAATAACAGGCGTGGAAGAGATGTTGTAATCGTCAATGTAAAAGTTTGATATTATGTTTGTGACCTGCTCCGCAACAGCAGTGCTGCCTGCACCATCCGGTACGTCCAGTGACATATATACAGTTTTTTCTTTGTCTGACATTGCTTCCTTTATGCGCTCTGGTATATCATAAACGCTGTCAAGCTTCTTGGCATTCTTGCATATGTAGCAATCGTCAGTGGCAGTGCATTCAGGGAAGTCCTCTTTGTTCCAAGGATAAGAGCCGTCGTCCTTTGCAGTGTCAGGTACGTTGAAGTATGCGTAGTCAGGAGCTTCATTGCCGCCGTCAAATGTCACATCAAGGTGATACCATTTGCCATCTATCTTCACAACGTTCCAAGCGTGTTCGCCGTTTTCTGTTGAGTGTATTATCTTGCTGTCGATACCCAGAACGTCAAAAAACAGCTTTATTGTTGTTGCGTTTCCTACACAGATAGTAGAGTGGTCATGAAAAAATCCGTAAGGATTGTATGACTCGTCATCTTCACTTTCATCAGATATCGCCACAAGAGAATCGTCATTAAAGTGGGTTTGAGAGAACACATAATCATAAACAGCCTTTTCCTTGTCATATTCGCTCATGCCGTCTTTGATTATCTCACCTACAGCCTTTTTAAGCTCTTTGAGTATGTATTTGTCTTTATCGTCAGTAAGCTTTGAATCGTCACCCGACTTGTAAGCTTCAACCACTGCCGTATCATCATAGATAGGGTGTATCTCACCGTTTACGTTGCCGTCACCGTCTGCGGGATCAAATATATCCTCACCCAGAATGTTAGAAAGAGTTTTTTCCAGCTTTTCAAGCTTGTCGCTAAGCTCTTTTATCTTCTCGCTGTCGCTGCTTTCTGATTGTGATGATGTGCTTTTAGCAATTTTAGTATCAGAACTGCTTTTATCTTTTGCACAGCCTGTCATACCCGCTGTAAGGCAGGTCAGACAAAGTGCAAGGGTAAGTATTTTTTTCGCTGTTGTCATTTTCTTTCCTCCGTTTTTTAATTTATCATGTCTGTTATCTCGTCAGATATTTCGTCAGCATTGTCAGAGATAACAAGCACCCAGTAATCTCCGGCCTGAAATATCTTTGCCGCCTGTATTTTCTTTGTTTCTTCAGGCTTGTAGTTTTCATATTGATTAAGTCTGTAGCTCAGCCTGTCTGAAAGCTGGCTTTTTGCACTGCTTCCGTCAGCCATTTTGAGCATTGATATCTCGTCAGCATAATTGCCGTCAGAAGAGTAAAGTATTCCTCCGTCGCTGAGCTTGTCGGCTTCTATACCATAAAGCTTTTCGGTATTCTTTGTGAAGCTGTCCTCACCGTAAAAAGTCGAAGCGTCCATGTGGTCGCCCTCTATTGCCGAAAGGATATCCTTTGCAGTTTTACCGCTGTCTGCCGTAGATGTAACAGCACTTTCGGAAGCCTCAGACGAAATGGCGTTGTCTGCTCCGCATGATGTCATTGAAAGCGTGGTAAGAACTGTAAGTGCAGATGTTATCACGCAAAGTATTCTAAGAAACATATCTTTCCCCTTTCTCTGTCAGCCTTTCCTGACGACTTAAATTATAGCACTTTTGCAAGCTGTTTTCAATGGATTTAAGAAATTCATAAGAAAAAATACCATAAAAATATCCGCCCTGTAAAAAGGCGGATATTTTACTATGTTATTACCAAGGCTTAACAGTGCCGACTATCTCAGAGATGTTGTTTATACCGTTGTCTTCGCAGAATTTCTGCATACCCTCGGCTATCTTCACAGGTGCATAAGGGTCAGCAAATATTGCCGCACCTACCTGAACAGCACCTGCGCCTGCCATCATCATTTCAATGGCGTCTTCCCATGTGGCGATACCGCCCATGCCCATAACAGGTATTTTAACAGCGTTTGCAACCTGCCATACCATTCTTACGGCAACAGGGAACACCGCAGGACCGGAAAGTCCGCCCACGTTGTTTTTAAGTATCGGACGGCGTGTCTTTATGTCGATACGCATACCAAGAAGCGTGTTTATAAGGGAAACAGCGTCAGCACCGTTTGCCTCAACAGACTTTGCAATGTCCACAATGCTTGTAACGTTCGGTGAAAGCTTTACCATAAGAGGCTTTTCCGTAACGTCCTTTACAGCCTTTGTGACCGCACCTGCAACGTTGCAGTCAGTGCCGAAAGCCGCTCCGCCCTGCTTTACGTTCGGGCAGGATATGTTAAGCTCTATCATGTCAACAGCCGTGCCGTTGAGCTTTTCTGCAAGCTCTGCACATTCTTCAATAGTTGAGCCTGCTATGTTTGCTATTATCCTTGTGTCTTTTGTTACAAGGTTTGGAAGCTCGTAGTTTATGAACTTGTCAACGCCGCCGTTTTGAAGTCCAACAGAATTGAGCATACCGCTTGGAGTTTCCGCAACTCTCGGACCGGGGTTGCCCTCACGGCGGTGAAGCGTAGTGCCTTTTACGGATATTCCGCCCAGCTTTGAAAGTGGATAGAACTGCTCGTATTCTCTGCCGTAGCCGAACGTGCCACTTGCAGGGATAACAGGGTTTTTGAACTCAACTCCGCAGAAATTCACATTTATCCTATTCATCAAACACTACCTCCTCGCTGTCGAATACAGGGCCGTCCTTGCAGACGTGAGAATTGAACTCCTGACCGTCCTTGACAGTGCGGCATACGCATACAAGACACGCACCCACGCCGCAAGCCATTCTCTGCTCAAGAGATACCTGACAGTAAATGCCGTTTTCTTCACATATCTTTGTGATATTTTTCAGCATTATCATTGGACCGCAGGCATAAACGATATCAGGCTTTTCGCTTTTAAGCACGTCAAGAAGTGCGTCAGTCACAAAGCCCTTTCTTCCTGCCGAGCCGTCGTCAGTGCAAAGCTTGACGTCACAGCCCATGGCCTTGAAGTCCTCCTGCAAAATGACCGCCGCAGCGTTTCTGAAACCGCTTATAGCAGTGGCGTTCTCGCCGTATTCCTTTGCAATGCCCACCATTGGAGGCGTGCCGATGCCGCCGCCGATACAGACAGCTTTTTTGCCCTTTTCAAGCACCTTGAAGCCGTTACCCAGCGGAGCAATAATGTCAACAAGGTCGCCCTTGTTAAGCTCGCTTATCTTGTCAGTGCCGTGACCTCTTACCTCAAAAACAAGGCGGATAGTACCCTTGTCCTTGTTGATATCGCAAATAGAGATAGGTCTGCGGAGGAAAAAGCCCTCTGCCTGCACCTGTGCAAACTGTCCTGCCTTTGCCGCCTTTGCAATGTGCGGACAGCATATCTCAATGTCAAAAATTCCTTTTGCAAGGGTCTTTTTTGAAACTATTGGGTATTTACCCTGCTTGTACATTAAAAATCCTCCCTGTATTAGTTCTTTACTTCATTCGGAGCGTTCACCGCATCAAAAACGAGAGTGACCGAGTTATCATTATCAGTATAAGTAAGCTTTAGCGTGTAAGAGTCAGCAAAATAGCCTATCTCCTGCCTTTTGGACATATTCTCCCAACCGGCAGGCGGCGCAAAATCCACTCCGCTGTCGTCAACAAAGATAAGATCAAGATCGTCGCCGTCCATTTCGATAGTGCCTTTTAAGCAGGGATTGCCTGCTTCTGCGTCATACATGAGATAGTTGCCGTCTGAACGGATAATAAGGCTGAGATAGCCCGAATAAAGCTCGCTGTTGTCAAGGGGCGTTTCTTGGCATTTCCACTCGCCTACGATACATCTTGGAAAATCGCTTTGCTCCTGCTGACTTTCCGTCAAAGAGCTTGTATCCTCGTTCTTTGCGCAGGAGCATAAAAGCAATGCTCCCACCGTCGCTGTAAACAATATAACGCCCTTTGCTGTCATACTCAGTCACTCCTTTAGTGTTTATTCAAGTGTGATCTTTGGCAGATATGAGATTATATCCTCTTTCATTCTGATAACTTCACGTCTTGCAGCCTTTGCAAAATCATGCTCGTCACAGTTATCCTCTTTCTTGTAAGCACACATTACGCCACGGGAGGAGTTCACTATAGCACCAAGTCCGTGATCGTCAAATGCCTTTGATACGCCCTCAGCACCGCCGCCCTGTGCGCCGTAGCCCGGTACAAGGAAGAATGTGTGCGGCAGAGCCTTTCTCATTTCAGCAAGCTGCTCAGGATAAGTCGCACCCACAACTGCGCCAACACCGCTGTAGCCATACTTGCCCATAACGTCCTTGCCCCACAGCTCGCACATTGAGCCCATTGTGGCATAAACTGTCTTGTTGCCTATCATAAGATCCTGAAGTTCGCCGCTTGACTTGTTTGAAGTCTTTACAAGAACGAAAATGCCCTTGTCATATTTTCTGCACTGGTCAAGAAGCGGGTTTATACCGTCTGAGCCGAGATAACCGTTTACAGTGAGAGCATCTGCTCCGAAAGCCTCCACAAGCTCACCGCCAACATCTGTAAGACCAAGATGTGCGGTTGCGTAAGCTTCCATAGTTGCGCCGATATCGTTTCTCTTTCCGTCTGTCATGACGAACATACCTTTTTCCTTTGCATACTGTATAGTCTTGTAAAGGGTCTTTACACCCTCGTAGCCATACATTTCATAGTATGCAGCCTGTGGCTTGATAGCAGGGCAGATATCGTGTATCTCGTCGATTATAGTCTTGTTGAACTCCCATATAGCCTTTGCCGCACCCTTGAGCGTCTTGCCGTATTTCTTGAACTTCTTTTCCTTGATGTATTCAGGAACATAGTCAAGCTTTGGGTCAAGCCCCACTACTGACGGGTTCTGTGTCTTTACGATATTTTCAATAAGTCTGTCAAATGCCATTTTTATCTTCCTTTCGGATATTTTTATATTAAAGCTCAAAAACGAGCTTTCCTCTGCATATTGTGTACATTACCTTGCCTTTGAGCCTTGTGCCTTTGAACACGCTGTTTTTGCTCTTTGAATTAAGCTCCGCAGGGATAACTTCCCATTCATAGTCAGGGTCAAAGATACAAAGGTCGCATCTTTCGCCAACTGCTATCTTGATAGGCTCAAGTCCCATTATCTTTCTCGGATTTACCGACATTATCTCTGCTATCTTGTCAAGACCGCATTTGCCGCTGTGATAAAGCTTTGTAAGCGTAGCTGCAAGGGAAGTTTCAAGTCCCACAACACCGTTTGGAGCTTTCTCAAAGTCAGCCTTTTCTTCTGCGGAGTGTGGAGCGTGGTCGGTGATGATGCAATCGATAGTGCCGTCAAGAACAGCTTCCTCAACAGCCGCCCTGTCCTCCTCAGTTCTAAGTGGAGGCGACATTCTGAAATCTGCGTCACGGGCTAAAAGCTTTTCATCTGTGAATGTGAAATAGTGTGGAGCAGTTTCGCAGGTGACCTTAACGCCGTCCTTTTTCGCCGCTCTTATGATGTTCACAGAGCCTTTGGTGGAAACGTGGCATATGTGAACTCTCGCATTGCAGCTCATTGCAAGGCATATCTCACGGGCTGTGATATAGTCCTCAGAGGCTCTGTCCATGCCCTTTACTCCAAGCTTTTCGGATATCTCGCCCTTATTGATGATACCACCGTTTATTATCTTCAAGTCCTCGCAGTGAGAAGTCACGATAAGACCGTTCTCGTTAGTCTTTTCGATAGCCTGACGCATAAGCTCAGCGTTCTCAACAGGTCTGCCGTCATCTGAAATGGCGGTAACTCCTGCGGCTTTGAGTGCGTCATAGTCGCAAAGCTCCTGACCTTTCATGCCCTTTGTAACGCAGGCAATAGGGAAAACGTCGATACCTGTTTTCTTTGCCTTTTCAAAAACGTATTTCACGCCCTCAGGGGAGTCGATAGGCGGCTTTGTGTTCGGCATACAAGCGACGCCCGTGAAACCGCCAGCCTTTGCGGCGTTCGCACCTGTGATGATGTCCTCCTTGTAGGTAAGACCTGGGTCACGAAAGTGAACGTGCATATCGAAAAGCCCAGGCAATGCACAAAGCTTGCCCTTTGCGTCGATAACTCTCTGAGCATGCTCGTCAGTTTTTCCAAGGCTGACTATCTTTCCTCCGTCAATGCCTATGTCCGTTATACCGTCAAGCCCTGTCTGCGGGTCGCAGGCACGGATATTTTTGATCAGTAGCTCCATTTTTACTCCTTTTTTATCTTAATCAAGTCTTTACTGCACAAAAGCTGCGGCTAAACATATCGTTCAGCCGTAGCCCTTGAAAATTCGTTATTTGCCGTCATAGAATGAGCCGTCAGAGTCTTTTCTCTCGCAAGAGTAAACTCCGTCAGAGTTCTGGAAGATGAACTTGCAGGTAGCGACCTTGTCGCCCTCGTCCTCAGACGGTACAGAAAGGTTTTTGTAGGAAATAGTCGAGAAGAACTTCATTCTCAGACCGATATCAACAGTTGTATCTCTGTCAGACGGATTTACAAGAAGCTGTATCTTTCCGCTTCCCCCGTCCTCCTGAATTTTAAACCAGCCCTTTGCGATAACTGATTTGTCATCAGCGTGAGTGATAGTGAAATCGCCCTCGTCAGAGAACTCAAAAGTGATGTTTGCGTCCTTATCTGTCCATGTTCCAGAGATAAGCTCTCTTGAATCGCCTGATCTTGACGGCTGATTGAATACATATGTGCAGATGAAAACACCTACTACTACAAGAACTACAAAGAGTATTCCAAGCAAGCCTGAAATGAATTTTTTCATATTATTCCGCCTTTCTCCCTTACTATTTTGTGTCGGATATTAGTCCTTTATCTGAAGTATAGCACCTCTGTTTGCCGAAGTTACAAGTGAAGCGTATCTTGCAAGATAGCCTGTTGTTACCTTTGGCTGTCTTGGTTTCCAGTTCTTTCTTCTTTCAGCAAGCTCCTCGTCAGATACTTTAAGTGTGATAGAGCAGTTGTCAATATCTATTGCTATCATATCGCCTTCTTCAACCAGAGCGATAGGGCCGCCTACAGCTGCCTCAGGTGAAACGTGACCGATAGAAGCACCTCTTGAAGCACCGCTGAAACGTCCGTCAGTGATAAGTGCAACAGTTGAGCCAAGACCCATGCCTGCGATAGCAGATGTAGGATTGAGCATCTCTCTCATTCCAGGACCGCCCTTTGGTCCCTCGTAACGGATAACGACAACGTCGCCCTCAACTATCTTGCCGCCTCTGATAGCAGCGATAGCGTCCTCCTCGCAGTCAAATACTCTTGCAGGACCCTCGTGGGCAAGCATTTCAGGTGCAACGGCTGAACGCTTTACAACGCAGGTGTCAGGAGCAAGATTGCCTCTGAGAACTGCGATTCCGCCTGTCTGTGAGTATGGATTGTCTATTGGTCTGATAAGCTCAGGGTTCTTGTTTACAACGCCGCTGATGTTCTCACCGACAGTTTTGCCTGTGCAAGTCATGCAGTCTGTGTTGATAAGGTTTTTCTTGTTAAGCTCACTGAGAACTGCATAAACTCCGCCTGCTTCGTTGAGATCTTCCATGTATGTGTGACCGGCAGGAGCAAGGTGACAGAGGTTTGGCGTTCTCTTTGATATCTCGTTTACAAAGTCAAGGTCAAGCTCTACTCCGCACTCGTGAGCGATAGCAGGGAGGTGAAGCATTGAGTTTGTTGAACAGCCAAGCGCCATATCAGCTGTGATAGCGTTGATGAAAGCGTCCTTTGTCATGATATCTCTTGGTCTGATGTTCTTCTTGTAAAGCTCCATTACCTGCATACCTGCGTGCTTTGCAAGCTTGAGTCTTTCAGAATATACAGCAGGGATAGTGCCGTTTCCTCTAAGACCCATGCCAAGAACTTCTGTAAGGCAGTTCATAGAGTTTGCAGTGTACATACCTGAACAGCTTCCGCAGGTCGGACAGGCTTTGTTCTCAAATTCCTCAACGTCATCAAGAGTAAACTTGCCTGCGTTGTAAGTACCAACAGCTTCGAACATACTTGAAAGGGAAGTCTTTTTGCCTTTAACGTGACCAGCCAGCATTGGACCGCCTGATACGAAAATAGTAGGAACGTTTACTCTTGCGGCTGCCATGAGCAGACCGGGAACGTTCTTGTCGCAGTTTGGTATCATAACAAGAGCGTCAAAGTGATGAGCCAAAGCCATGCACTCTGTTGAGTCTGCAATAAGGTCACGGGTAACGAGAGAATACTTCATTCCCATGTGACCCATAGCGATACCGTCGCAAACAGCGATAGCAGGGAATACAACAGGTGTTCCGCCTGCCATTGCAACGCCCATTTTAACAGCTTCAACTATCTTATCAATGTTCATGTGACCGGGAACTATCTCATTATATGAAGATACGATACCAACGAGAGGTCTGTCCATTTCTTCCTTTGTCATGCCAAGAGCATTGAAAAGTGATCTCTGTGGAGCTTTGTCTACTCCATCACAAAAATAATTACACGCCATTTTTATTACCTCTTTTGAAAAATATATTACTGAGAGCGGTATTATTCTCCGTCCTCATTTTCTTTTGTTTCAGCCTCGTCTGAGCTTTCCTCTGTCTTTGCAGGGTGCAGACGCTTTCTTACACCGTATGCAGAGCAGTATTCGCAAACGATATCCAGCACTGAGAATATGATAAGCATAAAATTCATTGAGAAGATACCTGTTACAAGCACGAATGCCGCAGGGATAATGAAAAGCGGGATCCCAGTGCCGTAAATATCTTCAAAATGATTGCCTTTTTTATAATGCCTTATCCAAAGCACCCAATAAAGTGCGATAACGAGCAGTGCAACAACAGCCCATATTATGAAAAGCAGCTTGCTTGAAAAGCCTACCTCGTAATCTCCGATAGCAAGGCACATATAGCCTATGCAGCCAAATCTGCCCACACACTTTGCAATGAAAACGATAATGTTCTCGTCCTCAAGCTCAGGCTTGTCGGCAGGTGTCTTGAAGCAGGCTATCACCGCAGGTATCAGCAAAAGCAAAGTAGGTATAAATCCTATTATACTGAACTTCATTTTGTTTTGTCCTCCTTAGCGGAATGGTCTGTCCTCTATTTCAACTACTTCTCTGCGGAATGTGCGTGCCGCTTCGTCAACAGCAGCCATAAGCTTTTTCTCAAGTGGAGTACCAACAACATCAGCATTGTAACATACGCCGATGTAGCTTTGGGGGTTGAACTCATCATGGAATTGACAGTTATAAAAATACTCTATCTTGCCAAACCTGTTTTTCACCTTGGCTTTGAACTGTATCCTAGACCCCATGTCATCAACACGCAGGAACATCATTGCATTGTCAGGCGTGCCGCCATTTCGACATTTATCTATCATATAGTATATCTCGTCATCAGGCGCACTTACCATTTCAAAATAAGGTGTATTGCTGTCAGAGTAATTGTCATCAAAATCATCATCACAGTTTGGCAGATACATTGCGCCATAATCAAAGTCACATTCTGTTTCGATGAAATCACCGCTCAGGTCAAATGATACTTTCACCCTTATTTCTGCGTCCTTGCCGTCGAATATCTCATAGGTTATCTCTCTTGACGGCTTTGCAGGGATACTTGCTGTGTCAAGAACTTCCTGCGGTGTGGAGTATGTCGGTCTTGTATAAGCACAATTGCTTCTCTTGCTTGAACTTGTGCTTGAAGCAGTGGAAGTGCTTGAAGAGCCGTTTATAGCCTCGTTTTTCTTGTCCATAGCCTGATTGAACAGGTCTTTAAGTCCTGTCGGACCGTTGCCGTTTTTTGCCGCAGCGTTGTCGATAGCGTCTACAGCACCTTTTAATATCTTGTCGAAAAATCCCATTTTGAATACCCCTTTATGTTTTTATTACTTTTTGTGTGAAAGTCCAAGGAATGCCGCACCGATTATGCCTGCGTCATTTCCAAGCTTTGCAATAACTATCTCAGTGTTCTTTTCTGAGTTCTTTGTGTAGACTTCCTTAGCCACAAGCTCTTTCAGTGGCAAAAGCAGAGGGTCGCCCTCGTTGCATACGCCACCGCCGATACAGAGAATATCAGGCTGGAAGATGTTTATTGTGTTTGTGATTCCGCAAGCAAGATACTTTATGTATTTGTCAACAACTTCCTTGCCGGCCTTATCGCCTGCTCTCATGGCGTTGAACGCAGTTCTTGCAGATACCTTGCCATCCTCTTCGTTCATTTTCCACATGATAGAGTCCTTGTCCTCAAACATAGCCTCTTTTGTCATTCTTACAAGACCTGTTGCAGAAGAGAATACCTCAAAGCAGCCGTGTCTGCCGCAAGTACACTGCGGACCGTTAGGGTCGATAACAGTGTGACCTATCTCAGCACCTGCAAAGTTGAAGCCTGAATATATCTTTCCGTTAATGATTATTCCTCCGCCAACGCCTGTGCCGAGAGTGATGCAAACAGCGTCGTTCGCACCCTTTGCTGCACCTGCAACATACTCGCCGTATGCCGCAGCGTTAGCGTCGTTCTCAACATAGCAAGGCTTGTCGATAAACTTCTTCATAAGGTCAACAACGTGGAAGTTAAGAAAACCAAGGTTGTTTGAATACTCGATAACACCCGTGTCAGAATTTGCAGTGCCAGGTGTGCCGATACCTACAGACTCTATCTGCTCTATCTCCAGCCCTGCGTTCTTTACAGCTTCCAAAGCGACCTTAGCCATATCCTCGCAGATCTCCTCTGCAGGTCTTGGCAGATTGGTCTTGCAGGTAGCCTTTGCGATTATCTCAAATTCTTCATTTACAACACCTGCTTTGATGTTAGTTCCGCCAAGATCAATACCAATGTAATACTTCATAATAATTTCTCCCTTTTATTTTCTGAGCTTACTGAGCGTTATCGCTCTCAGTGTCATCGTCATATTCGTGAAAGTTTATCTCTTCCTTTTCCTCTTTTGGCTTTTGGGCCTCAGCCTTTTTTGCTATGGCGTCATATACCAGAAGATACACAAGCTCCAGCACTACAAAGCTGATAAGACCTATCCAAAATGAGCTTGCCACAAATCCGATAATAAGAGCGATCACAAGTGCGCCAAGCTCACCTATCTCCTTTTTCAGGTCAAGTTTAAGCATTTATCTCACCTTAGTCTATCTTTGTGAGTACGAATGTGCATTTGCCCTCAACAGTATACTTGCCTGTGCCTGCTGAAATGAATACGCTTTCGCCCTTCTTTGCAGAAACAGTTTCGCCACCGCTGATAACAGGCTCGCCCTCGAGAACAAGAATACTGTTGAAGCTGTTTTCGTCAGCGTCAAGCTCAGCCTTTGTTTCAACGTTCACCCTGTATGTTGTGAAGTATTCGCATTTTGAAAGAAGCTTTATGTCATAGCCGTCCTTCTTCTCAACAGGTGTCTCAGGATACTGCTCAGCAGGAGCAAGCTTTGTTACGTCAAGAGCCTTGTCAACGTGAAGCTCTCTAGGCTTGCCGTCCTTGCCAACTCTGCCATAGTCATAAATTCTGTATGTAGTGTTTGAGTTCTGCTGTATCTCAGCAATAAGGATACCCTTGCCGATAGCATGGAGCGTGCCTGACTTGATGAAGAAAACGTCGCCCTTCTTAACAGGTACAGCGTTTGTTACTTCAAGAAGCGTGTTGTTAGCGATCCTTCTTGCAAATTCTTCCTTTGTTATCTCGTGCTTGAAACCGTAGAGAAGAGTTGCACCCTCGTCACAGTCAACAACATACCACATTTCTGTCTTGCCGTATTCGCCTTCAACTCTCATTGCGTACTCGTTGTCAGGGTGTACCTGTACAGAAAGATTGTCCTTAGCGTCAATGAGCTTAATAAGAATAGGGAAGTTCTCAAATCTTTCGCAGTTCTTGCCAAGAACGCCCTTGCCTGCCTTTTCGATATACTCGTTGAGTGTCAGACCCTTGTATTCGCCGTCAGCCACAACGCTTGGACCGTCCTTATGACAAGAAAGCTCCCAGCTTTCTGCGACCTTATCATAATCGCACTTTTTGCCGTACTCATCTCTAAGTCTGGTACCGCCCCAGATGTAGTCCTTAAATGCTGGATCAAGTTTAAATATTGACATTTTATATAGCCTCCAATTATTAAATATACCTTTTAATATAATACCATAACTCCGTCTATAAGTCAATATTTCTGGTATAAAAAAAGCAGGAGAACGAACTGCTCGTCCTCCTGCTGATAGCGTTATTTTTTATTTCTTCTCGTCCTCACCGTTCTTAGGCTCATCAAAAAGATTTTTCTTGTCAACGAACTTGCCGGTGCTTACGTCAAAGGCTTCGCTTGACTTCTTGTTCATGATTATCACAATTACCACAACTGCGATAGCAATTCCTGCGATGATCGCAATAACTATGATAATAGGGTTTGTTCCCTTTGAGTCTTTTTCTTCCTTTTCTGCATAAGTCTTTGTCTTGCAGTTCGTTACCGTTATGCCTGTTACTGTTATCTTCGCTCTGTCAGTTGCGCCGATTATGATGTTGTATACCTGACTGAAATCGTCCGTGCCGTATGCAGTTGCGATAGATTCAAAATCATATGTAGCTGATGAATCGTCAAACTTCACAGGTGCTACCTTTGCCCATACCGCACCGTCCTGAGCGGCTGATGTAGTGGTGTTGTCCCAGCTCTGGAAAATAAGCTCAGCATTGAATTTGTTTCCTGCCTTTTCGTTTATTTCCTCGCTCTTGAATGTAACGATTATCTCTGAATCCTTTGTAAGCCTTGTTGCGTTGAAAGTTGCCTGATCGACAGTGATAGACTGTTTCCAATTGCTACAAGTCTCTGCGGAAGAGCAGTCGATAGTAACGTCTTCTGTTTCTGCGTTTTCTGCAAAAGCTGTCAGTGTGCATGAGAATATTGAAGCGCAGGCGATGATAGCAGACATTGCTACTGATAAAAATTTCTTCATTTTTCTTTTTCCTTTCAAATTCTTATATAATATAATTTTGCACAAAACTTAACCCTGATATTTGTGCATACCCTCTGATAATAAAGCATTATAACATAATAAAAAATAAAAATCAATAACCATAATGCACAAATAATCACAGTATTTAAGGAACTATTTTACTTTTTTAAGCAAATGGTATGCAGAGAGCTCTTCTGCATTGTGCTTTTTGCAGTTTAATTCCCAAAATCCTGCTTTAGGACTTGTTTTACAGACAGTGTTATGATATAATGATAAGAAAAGTCTTGATATAGAGGTGCGCAAAATGAAAATAATGGCAATAGATTATGGTGACGCAAGAACAGGCTTCGCAATAAGCGACCGCTCTGAGTTTCTTGCTTCTCCTATCGGCACTGTTCCTGAGAGAAACGCCGAAAGGCTTGCAGATAAGGCGGCTCAGACAGCGGCTGAATACGGTGCAGGTGAGATAATAGTAGGTCTGCCTATAAACATGAACGGCACGGAAGGCCCAAGAGCAGAGAAGTGCAGGGCGTTTGCCGAGCTTTTGAAAGAGCGTACCGACCTGCCGGTGAGAATGTGGGACGAGCGTTCCACAACTGTCACAGCACACAATATCCTTAACGAAACAAACGTCAGGGGAAAGGCAAGAAAGGCTGTTGTAGATACAGTTGCCGCAACGATAATTTTGGAGGGCTATCTTGAATACAGAAGAAAAAAAGCAAAGCAGGCTGACTAAAAAGCAGAAAAGAAATATCATCATAGTGATAATAGTGCTTGCAGTAATGATATTAGCCGATTTTGTGTGGTCTAATACCTATATCGAGGTCAAAAAGCTGTCAGCGCATTTTGATAACTTACCTGAGGGCTTCGAGGGCTGTAAGATAGTTCAGATATCAGACTTCCACAATGAGTGGGGCAAAGGCTATATAGATAGGCTGACGGAAAAGGTCAAAGACTGCGAGCCTGACTATATCTTTGTTACAGGGGACAGCGTAGATCAGATCTACCCCGATGTTGACCGTTCCCTTGAGTTTATGAAAAAGCTCCCTGACATATGTCCTGTCTATCTTGTTATGGGCAACCACGAATATAATCTTTCTCAGGAGGAAAGGGAAAAGTTTGTTGCAGGCTGTGAAAGCTATGGTGTAAACGTCCTCTATAACGAGCATACCACACTCACACGAAATGGTGATACTGTAAGTCTGCTGGGCTTTGACAATATGGAAAATGACAGCGAGGCTTTTTCTCAGGTCACAGAGGATTTTGTCATACTGCTAAACCACTATCCTGAGGATTGCAACTATTTCAGCAAAACGGCAGTGCAGTATGGTACGCATATTGATATCGACTTCACAGGTCATGCACATGGCGGACTTATAAGGCTTCCCTTTGTGAATGGTCTTTATGCACCTGGTCAGGGTCTGTTCCCGAAATACACCGACGGCACTTACAGCGTGAACGATACGACCCTTGTGGTGTCAAGAGGAGTAGGTAATAGTGGATGGACACAGCGTTTCTCAGACCCTTTTGAACTCGTGCTTTTCACTCTTGAAAAATAACTCTTTCATTCCCATTAGGATAAGGAAAATACCGAAAGTTTTTGAAAGCAGGCTTTGCTCTATCCTGTTTGCAAGCCATGCTGATATAATAACAGCAGCCGTTCCCCACAAAACTGCGGGAACGGCTTTTTTCCATTCCACAAGCTTGTTTTTCGTGTGAAGCACAAGGCTTATTATTGCGATAGGGATAAAAAACACAAGGTTTATCCCCTGCGCCGCTAGTTGCGAAAAGCCTGCAAAGACCGTCAGATAAACTATAAGCACCATTCCGCCCCCAAGACCCATGGAAGCAAAGATACCGGTGAGAAAAGCCACCGCACATATGGTATACCAAGCCGTAATATCACCCTATTTCATAAATATCCTCACGCCTGCAATTATCATAAGTGCGCCGAAAATACGTTTTAGCAGGCTGTTTGAAAGCTTTTTCATGAGCATTGCACCCACTGCCGCACCAACTATCCCAAGTGGTATGAATTTCACTGCCTGCGAAAAGTCAAGGCTTCCGCCCTTGAAATATACAAGTCCGCTTATGACAGACAGCGGCAGCGTTATGGCAATGGACGTGGCGTGAGCTTTTTTTGGCTCACTGCCGCCTTTTTCAAGCATAGGCACTGCTATCATCCCTCCGCCCGAGCCGAAAAATCCGTTGCATATCCCCACGGCTATACCTGTGAGCGCATTGAAGTATTTTTTATTTATACGCAAAAAAATCACCCCATACTATTATCTGTACGGGGTGATGATTTATTCACTGAACTATCAGTCTATCTCTACCATTATTTTCTGATCCACACGGGAAGCACCGGCACGCATTACGACTCTGATAGCCTTTGCGATCCTGCCCTGCTTGCCGATAACTCTGCCCATATCGTCCGGAGCAACGTGAAGATGATAAACCACGATACCCTCTGCGTTAGGCTCGTCAACAACGACCTCAACAGCGTCCTTGTTTTCAACAAGCTCAGAAACTATAGTTTCGAGTAATTCTTTCATAAAAATATCTCCATTCTCCCACGAAAATGCGGCAGGGAAGCGTTTTCCCCGCCGAAAACGGCAAGCGAAGTGGTGGGATAAGCAGCTCACCGTCTGAATTGTCTTGTCAGCTATTAGATAGTGCCGTTCTTCTTGAGAAGAGCCTTAACTGTATCAGTTGGCTGTGCACCGTTAGCGATCCAAGACTTTGCCTTTTCGTCGTCAACTTTGAGTACAGAAGGTTCCTTAGTTGGGTCATAGTAGCCCAGCTCTTCGATGAAACGTCCGTCTCTTGGATATCTTGAATCAGCAACTACGATTCTGTAGAAAGGAGCCTTCTTAGCACCCATTCTTCTGAGTCTGATCTTTACTGCCATTGTATTTTCACCTCCATAAAAAACTTCATATATCAAATCAATCACTTGATTGCTGATAGCTTATCAACTATTGCGGCATTCCGCCGCCAAGTCCTTTGAGAAGTGCCGCTCTGTTTCTTCTGGATTTCTTTCCGTGAAGATTTCCGCCGATACCGAACTGCTTCATCATTTTCTGCATCTGTTCAAACTGCTTAAGAAGCTGATTTACGTCAGATACCTGTGTGCCGCTTCCGGCAGCGATACGTCTTTTTCTCTTAGGGTCAATGATCGCAGGCTTTTCTCTTTCAGCCCTTGTCATTGAATTTATCATAGCCTCAGTTTTTTTCAGCTGAACCTCGCCCTGCTCCACCTGCTCGTCCGTTACCTTGTTTGCGCCTGGAAGCATTCTGATAATAGACTTCATGGAACCCATTTTCTGTATCTGCTTCATCTGCTCAAGCAAGTCGTTAAGGTCAAAGCCCTTTTCCTGCATTTTTTCTGCAAGCTTTTTGGCGTCCTTTTCGTCAACTGTCTGAGTAGCCTTTTCGATAAGTGTGAGCATATCGCCCATGCCAAGTATTCTTGAAGCCATTCTCTCAGGGTGGAAAGCCTCAAACTCGTCAAGCTTTTCGCCCATACCAACGAACTTGATAGGCTTACCTGTTACAGCAAGCACTGAAAGCGCCGCACCGCCTCTTGTGTCAGAGTCGAGCTTTGTAAGGATAACGCTGTCGATACCAAGAGCCTCGTCAAAGCTTGAAGCAACCTTTACAGCGTCCTGACCGATCATAGCGTCAACAACGAGCATTATCTCGTTCGGTTCAGCGATCTTCTTGATGTCTTTAAGCTCGTTCATAAGCTCCTCATCAATGTGAAGACGTCCTGCCGTATCTATGATAACAAGGTCATTGCCGTAATCCTTGGCGTGCTTGATACCCTCTTTTACTATCTTTCGTGGGTCTATCTGACCCATTTCAAATACTGCGACTTCGGCTCTCTCTCCCACAACCTTCAGCTGTTCAATAGCCGCAGGTCTGTAAACGTCGGCTGCTATAAGCAGAGGACGTTTGCCCTCTTTCTTGAACATCTTCGCAAGCTTTGCAGCGTGTGTTGTTTTACCTGAACCCTGAAGACCGCACATCATTATGATGCAAGGCGGCTTGTTAGGGAAGTTTATCTTCGAGTTAGCCTCGCCCATGAGCTTTATAAGCTCGTCATTAACTATCTTTATGACCTGCTGACCGGGAGTAAGGCTCTTCAGCACTTCCTCGCCAACGCTTCTCTCTGTTACCTTGGCAATAAAATCCTTTACTACCTTGTAGCTAACGTCAGCCTCAAGCAGAGCCATTTTAACTTCACGCATTGCCTCTTTTACATCGGCTTCGCTAAGTTTACCTCTTGATTTAAGACGCTTGAACACGCCGTTTAGTTTTTCTGAAAGTCCTTCAAACGCCATAAGCTGTCCTCCGTATAATTTTTTTATCTATATCTATTCTTCTTCGGTATATTCTGCGTTGTCAAATTCATCAAGCTTAGAATCGAGATTTTCAAGAAGCACTATCACCTTTTCGGCGATATCTCTCGCATAATTCTTTTTTTTACACTCGTTAAAAACGTCCATAGCCTGAGCCTTGAACTCTTTAAGCTCTGCCAGATAAGCCTCCTGCTGTTTTAGCAGACCCAGCTTTTCTTCATAATCAGCCATTGCAGTTTCACATTTTTTTATAGCGTCATGAACGCCCTGTCTTGAGATATCTAGCTGAGCGGCGATCTCTCCCAACGACAGATCGTCATTGTAATAAAGATCCATGATCTCGTTTTGTTTATCAGTGAGCAGGCAGCCATACAAGTCGAGCAAAACGCTGTTTTGCAAATTTTTACTCATACCGCTTACCTCCTAATGGATTTCTGTAAAGTCATAAACCTTTACAATTATATATCAAGTTTACCGACTTGTCAAGGGGTTTTTATGAAAAAATAAAATTTAACAAAATTCTGTGGAAAAAGTCCTTTTTATATGGTATAATTATTAATTGACAGACATAGTGATTATAAATAGTATAGGAAATTGTATGCCAAGGGGGAAGAGTATATGATAAGCTATGTGTTGAAAAACGACAGATATGAAATGAAAGTCCCTGCCCTGACTTTTGGTGCGGCAGGTTTTGAGAGAAACGATTGTGACGATGTGTATTTTGAGTTTCTCGACAAATATGTAGAGCTTGGCGGCTGGTGTATCGATACCGCAAGAGTTTACTGCGACTGGCTGGAGAATGGTCACGATTCCAGCGAGGGCGTAATAGGCAGATGGCTCAAAGCCAGAAACAATCGTGATAAAATTTGTATTGCCACAAAGGGCGGTCACCCTGAAATGGGTCATATGGACGAAAGCCGTCTTAGCAGGGAAGAGCTTACGAAGGATCTTGAAGCAAGCCTGAGAGTGCTGGGCGTTGACTATGTGGATATTTATTTTCTTCATCGTGACGATCCAAAGATACCTGTGGAAGAGATAATGCCGGTTCTCAATGATTTTTATGAGAGCGGAAAGATACATTTTATAGGCGTTTCAAACTGGACAACTCAGAGGATAGAGGAAGCAAATAAGTTTGCAAAGGAAAACGGTATGGAGCCTATCAGGATCAGTCAGATAAACTACAGCCTTGCACATTCAAGCGTTGAAACTTTTGGCGACAATACTCTTGTTTGTATGGATACAAAGGAGTTCCGCTGGTACAAGAAGCATGATTTTCCTGTTATGGCATTCTCTCCGCAGGCAAAGGGCTTTTTTGCAAAGCTTGCAAAGGGCGACGCTGCAAACAATCTCCCTGAGGGACAGTATGCAGGTCCTGCTAATCTTGCAAGACTTGCAAAGGTAAAACAGCTCAGCGAGCAGACGGGGGACACTCCGGCAAAGATAACCCTCGGCTATCTGAACAGCCAGCCGTTTTTTGTATCGTCAGTTTTCGCAGTAACAAAGCTGTGGCAGCTTGACGAGGATATGGAAGCGCAGGATCTTACATACGATCCAAAGACAGTGGCTTTCCTTGAAAATATGATATAAAATAAAAGCACTCTGCATTGACTGAACTGACCCCAAAAAGTTAGACAAAGATTCAAAAGAAAATTTAT
>NZ_QTVE01000021.1:0-34549 GCF_003460465.1 Ruminococcus sp. AF37-20
ATATTTTTGTTTTTTGCGCTGTCTACTTGACAGGGGGCGGGTCATAATCTGATACCGTCTATATTTGATTTTTTAGGGACTTGTGCGTTTCGCATAAGTCCCTTTTTTATATATTCCCACAATTTGAACCACCCGTGTTCAAATATTTGCATTATCAAGAAAAATTAACAAAATAATTTTCAAAGTAATCGTTTTACCCTGTTGCATTATTTTTTTTATGTGTTATAATATCAATTGAGCCGTAAGGTTCAGATTTTTGCAAGGAGTGATAATTATCAATATCTTTTATAACGAAAAAGATAAGGCTTTCAAGCTGAGAGCCAATAATACAGACTATATGATGAAGGTCTGCGAGGAGGGCTACCTCGCTCACGTTTACTATGGAAATAAAGTCCCTGACGAGGATCTGACTTACCTCCTCCGTCTTGACGAAAGCCCTTTTACGCCTGCTACTAATGACCGTGACAGAGCAAGCTTTATGGATACACTGCCTTTTGAATATCCATGCTTCGGTCTTGGCGACTACAGAGAGTCTGCATTCAAGATAATGGACGCAAACGGTATGTCGACCTGTGACCTGAGATATGTTTCTCATAAAATGTATGAGGGCAAGCCAAAGCTTGAGGGTCTGCCTGCTACTTTCGCTACTGAGGAAAGCGGTTGTTCAACTCTCGAGATAACAATGTATGATAAGTATGCCGATATCGAAGTCGTTCTTATATACACAGCTTTCGATAAGCTTGACGTTATCACACGTTCTGCGGTCATCACAAACAAGGGCGAGAAGCCTTTTAAGATAACAAGAGCCCTTTCAGCTTGCGTTGATTTTGATACAGACAAAATGGATATGATTACACTCAACGGCTCATGGGCTAGAGAAAGAGCTGTTGAAAGATGCAGACTTCACCATGGTAAACAGCTTGTTGATTCCTGCAAGGGCGAATCATCACATCAGAACAATCCGTTCGTTGCCCTCTGCGACAATAACGCTGACGAGGATAAGGGCGAGGTGTTCGGCTTCAACTTCGTTTATTCAGGCAACTTCTACGCTCAGGCAGAAGTTACTCAGCATAAGAAAACCCGTTTCCTTATGGGTATAAATCCTTTGGATTTCGAGTGGCTTTTGGAAAAGGGCGAAAGCTTCACTTGCCCTGAGGTAGTAATGGTGCACTCTGACGAGGGTATAGGCAAAATGTCAAGAACTTTCCATGACCTCTATAGAAACAACCTTATCAGAGGCGAGTATAAGGATAAAAGACGTCCGATACTCATTAACAACTGGGAAGCTACTTACTTTAATTTCGATACTGACAAGCTTATAGATATTGCTAAGGAAGCTTCAAAGCTTGGTATAGAAATGCTTGTTATGGACGACGGCTGGTTCGGTCACAGAGATTCTGATAACTCATCACTGGGCGATTGGTTCGTTTATGAGAAGAAGCTCAAGGGCGGTCTTAAATATCTTGTTGACGAGGTAAATAAGCTTGGCATGAAGTTCGGCATTTGGTTCGAGCCTGAAATGATATCCCCTGACTCTGAGCTTTATAAGGCTCACCCGGACTGGGCTATCCAGATAAAGGGCAGACCTCTGACGCTTTGCAGAGAGCAGTATGTTCTTGACTATTCAAGAAAGGAAGTCAGAGATCATGTTTACGGCATGATGAAGAAGATTCTCGACAGTGCGAATATCGAGTACATCAAGTGGGATATGAACAGACAGCTTACAGAGGTCGGCTCGGCTACCCTGCCTGCTGAAAGACAGAGAGAGCTTTGGCATAGATATGTTCTCGGTGTTTATGACCTTATGGACAGACTTACAACAGATTATCCTCATATCCTGCTGGAGAACTGCTCAGGCGGCGGAGCAAGATTTGATCCTGGTATGCTTTACTACAGCCCACAGATATGGTGCTCTGACGATACAGACGCTATCGAAAGATTGAAGATACAGCACGGCACTTCAATGTGCTATCCATGCTCAGCAATGGGTGCGCACGTTTCCGATTGCCCTAACCACACAGTCGGCAGAAACACTCCTTTCAAGACAAGAGGTCACGTTGCTATGGTGGGTACATTCGGCTATGAGCTTGATGTAACAAGGATACCGCAGGAGGACAGGGACGCTATCCCTGCACAGATAGAGGAGTTCAACAAGTTCAACAAGCTTGTAAGAACAGGCGACCACTACAGAATAGGCAATATGTTCGAGGACAACACCTGGGACGCTTGGGAGTTCGTTGCAAAGGACAAGAGCGAAGCTCTCTTTGAATTCGTTCAGGTGCTTGGCAGACCAAACGAAAGATCAAGACGTATCAAGCTCAAGGGTCTTGAAGCTGACGCTTACTATTATGAGGAGAGCGAGCCTGACAAGAAGATTTCAGGTGCGGCACTTATGAATGCAGGCATCAATATCGCAAAGATGTGGAACGGCGACGGACTTTATGGCGACTTCTGCTCAAAGATACTTCATTTTATAAAGGTGTAAGAGCAAAGCGTTTATCAAAGTTGTGGTAAGGTTAGATAAATACACAAAAGACTATTGACAATTTGAAGATATTGTAGTACAATAATTGTGAAATAAGTTCAAATTTTAAAGGCGGAGATCTTCCGCCTTTAAATAACACAGAGATGTAAACGAATACAACTTATAAGGAGAATTTTTATGAGGTTAAAAAAGCTAATGGCAGTGGCTTGTGCCGCCGCCCTTACAGTGACAGCTTTCGCAGGCTGCTCAAAAAAGAACGATTCCTCCAGCGGCTCTGACAGCAAGGGCGACGCTAAGAAGGAATATTACAACGCTCAGCCTGTTGACACTGGCTGGGAGTGGGGAAACGTCGAGATAGTTGACGGCGGTTTTATCCCTGACGTCATCTATAACCCTACTGAGGAGGGGCTTATCTACGCCAGAACAGATATGGGCGGTGCTTACAAGTATAATAAGGATACTCAGCGCTGGGAGTGTATAACAGATTGCTTTGGCGGCGACGATTGGAACTATAACGGAACAGAGAGCCTTGCAACTGACCCTGTTGAGCCAAACAGAGTTTATCTGGCGGCTGGTACATACTCCACAAGTAACGGTGCAATATTCGCTTCTGACGATTACGGCAAGAACTGGACTATCTGCGAAATGCCTTTCGGCATGGGCGGTAACGAGGTCGGAAGAGGCTGCGGTGAAAGACTTCAGGTAGACCCTAACGATAACTCTATACTTTACTTCGGCTCAAGAGCTGACGGACTTTGGAAGTCCACAGACTATGGCGCAACATGGAACGAGGTCACTTCATTCCCTACAAAGGGCGGATATACTGAGGACGGATATTCTATCGGACTTACATTCGTGGCTTTCGATAAATCAAGCTCTGAAAAGGGTCAGGCAACAAAGACAATAATCGTTGGCTCAGCAGGAACACAAGGGGATTACCTCTATCGTTCCGATGACGCAGGCGAAACCTGGACAGCTATCCCTAATCCAAAGTCTGAAGCTACAGGCGACAAGACCGAGAAGCTCAAGCCTTGTCAGGGCGAGATATCTTCTGACGGATATCTCTATTCAACATGGTCTTATAAGGTAGGACCAAACGGTGCGTCTGACGGAGCAGTTCAGAAGTATAACCTTAAAACAGGCGAGTGGACAGAAATAACTCCTGAGAGATCTTATACTTGCGGTTACAATGGTATCTCAGTAAACCCTAACGACCCTAACATGATAGTATGCACAACTCTTGACCTTTGGGCATATTTCGACAACCTTTTCGTTTCCTATGACGGAGGCGAAACTTGGAACGGCATTTGGAGCTGTGATGAGAATGGCAAGACGGTAAACAACTTTAATCTCGATATAAGCAATGCTCCTTGGCTGGATTGGCAGGGACAGCTCAAGCCGGGCTGGTGGATGACAGGTGTTGCTATCAACCCGTTCAATCCTGATGAAGTTCTTTACACAACAGGTGCAACTATCTTCGGCACATCAAATCTTTCAAAGATAAAGGACGAACCTGTTGACATAAGCGTAAAGGCAATGGGCATTGAAATGACAGCTATCTTTGACTTCGTTTCACCTCTCGATAATGGCGAGGATACTCCTGAGCTTTATTCCACAATGGGTGATCTTTACGGCTTCCGCCATGATGATGTAACAAAAGCTCCGCAGGAGCATTATGGCGACTTCAAGGCGACATCTATAGATTGTGCAGCACAGGATTATAAGATAGTAGTAAGAGCAACTAACGACGGTGACGGCTCAGTTTACTATTCAACAGACGCAGCCGAAACCTGGCAGGCAGTGGAAACTCTTCCTGAGGGTGTTGAGAAGAAAGCAGGCGGCACAGCTAAGCTTTCCGCTGACGGCAAGACCATTTTCTATCAGAGCGGCACAACAGGCGTTGCTGCGGCAGTAACAAGCGACTTTGGCAAAACATGGACTACCTGCGAGGGACTTCCTGCCGGTGCAGTTATTGAAACAGATAAGGTAAATCCTGATAAGTTCTACGGCTCATATGACGGAACGTTCTATATGAGTACAGACGGTGGAAAGACTTTCAGCCCTATAGCAAATATGCTGGTTTCAGCAACATCAATAAAAGCTTGTCCTGATACAGAGGGCGACCTTTGGATAGCTGTCGGTGCAGGTGGCGTTTATTATCTGGATACTGCAACAGGCACACTTGCTCCTACATCTCAGGACGTTACACAGTGTGACGCTATCGGTCTTGGTAAGGCTGAAAAAGACGGCGACTATATGGCTCTCTACATGATGGGCGAAGCAAATGGCGATGGCTACGGCATTTATATGTCAGCCGACAAGGGAGTAACATGGAAGCGTATCAATGATGACACACAGAAGTGGGGCAACGTTAGAAAGATAATCAGCGGCGACCCTAAGGTATACGGCAGAGTTTATGTAGGCACTGACGGACGTGGTATCATTATGGGAAACGTTAAGCAGTAATACATTATAATATAGCGAACAGAGCGGTGCAGATAGTGCCGCTCTGTTTTTGTCTTTGCCCGAATGTCAGGCGTTTCCGCATCTTGCATAAGTGAATAAAATCGGAAGTGCAAATTTGTGCATTGTTATGATAAATCTTAAAATCATCTTAGCAAAATTACAAATGCTTGCATTACATCTTATAAGGGCGACCTGTGGTCGCCCGTTCTTTTGGCGATAGCAAAATTATTGCGATAAATAGTAGCATTTTACCCTGCTAAAGCCCCGAAAAACCGACTTTTATAACGAATATGAATAAAATGTAGCGGCAAATGATACTCATAGTGAAATTTATGCAATGTGCATATAAAAGCGTTGAGAAATAGGTGAAAATTCTATATTGTAATTTGTCTGTAACCGCTTGCAAATGGTGTAAAAGTAGTGTATAATAATACTTGCGTGACTGCACAGTGTATTTAATGTACACGATGATGATATGCGATGAAGCGGAAGGTTGCTGACAGTTGGTCAGGTAATTTCCGTGGAGTATGTCCGATTTTAAACCGGGCGACTGTTAATACCGAACACAGTATGTGCTTATGCTTCTTGCGATAGCGGACAAGGTCTGCTTTAGCGTGAGTATGTGTGATGCTGTGTGCGCTGTTTTCTGAGTCCGAAAGCCTTGTGGGTTTCGGAATTTTTTATGAGAACGGCAGGGAACACACGGCAGAGTGTAAACGGGTATCAACAGAAAGCTTTTAAAGCTCGAACCTGTCAATTGCGTAAGCGATCGGCACGCCTTGATCATTTACGCAATTGACTGAGGCTTGAGCGAAAGAAAGCTGCCCCCTAAACTTTTTTAATTTGCACAAGGAGGCGATTTAAGTGGCAGTCAATGAAAAGATCAGAATCAAGATCAAGGGTTACGAGCATGCGGTTGTAGACGCAGCTGCAGCAAAGATCGTTGAGGCTGTTAAGCGTTCAGGCGCACAGGTTTCAGGTCCTATCCCACTTCCTACAGACAAAGAGGTAATCACGATCCTCAGAGCTGTACACAAGTACAAGGATAGCCGTGAGCAGTTCGAGATGAGAACTCACAAGAGACTTATCGACGTTCTGAGACCTACAAAGGAAACAACAGCAGCTCTTGAAAATCTTGAACTTCCTGCAGGCGTTAACATTGTTATGGAGATCAAGTAATCTCCAAATGAGATCGCGTGCGATCTCAAAAAACATTTAACACGCAGGTCACGTCGGACAAGTCCGACCAATAACCACATAGGAGGAAAACATAATGCAAAAGGGAATCATCGGTAAGAAAATCGGTATGACACAGATTTTCGATGAAGCAGGAAAAGTAATTCCTGTAACAGTTGTTGAAGCTGGTCCTTGCGTTGTCGTTCAGAAGAAGACAGTTGAGAATGACGGCTATGAGGCTGTTCAGCTTGGCTATGGCGACATCAGAGCGAAGAGAGTAAACAAGCCTCTTCAGGGTCACTTCAAGAAGGCTGACGTTGCAATGAAGAGAACTCTTAAGGAGTTCAGACTTGCTGACACATCAGCTCTTAATGTTGGAGATATCGTAAAGGCTGACACATTTGCTGCAGGCGACATCGTTGATGTCAGCGGTACAAGCAAGGGTCACGGATTCTCCGGTACGATCAAGCGTCACAACAACTCAAGACTTAAGGAAACTCACGGTACAGGTCCTGTACACAGACATGCAGGTTCTATGGGTGCTTGTTCATCACCTTCAAGAATCTTCAAGGGCAAGGGTATGCCTGGTCAGTACGGTAACGTAAAGGTAACTGTACAGAATCTTGAGATCGTCAAGGTAGACGCAGAAAATAATCTTATCGCAATCAAGGGCGCAATTCCTGGACCAAAGAACGGTACAGTTACAATTTGCGACTGCGTTAAGAAGGCTTAGTGGAAGGAGGAATCATAATGTCACAGATTTCAGTATTTGATATGACAGGCAAAAAGGTTGCCGACACTGAGCTTAACGATGCTATTTTCGGTATCGAGCCAAACAAGGCTATCATGCACGCTATGGTTGTAAATTATCTTGCTAACCAGAGACAGGGCACACAGTCAACTCTTACAAGAACAGAAGTAAGAGGCGGTGGTAGAAAGCCATGGAGACAGAAGGGAACAGGTCACGCAAGACAGGGTTCTATCAGAGCTCCACAGTGGGTACACGGTGGTGTTGCTCTCGGTCCTAAGCCAAGAGATTACAGCTATTCACTTAATAAAAAGGAAAGAAGACTCGGTATGAAGTCTGCACTTTCAACAAAGGTCGTTGACGAGAATCTCGTAGTTGTTGACTCAATCAAGCTCGAGAGCTACAAGACAAAGGCAGTTGTTGAGATGCTCAAGGCACTTGGTGCTGAGGGTAAGGCTCTCATCGTTACAGCAGAGTCTGACAAGACTGTTGTCAAGAGTGCAGCCAACATTCCTGGCGTTAAGACAGCTACTGTAAATACTCTCAGTGTTTACGACATTCTGAACTATGATAAGTTTATCGTTTCTTCAGAGGCTGTAAAGAAGATTGAGGAGGTTTACGCATAATGAGAACTGCTCAAGATATAATTTTAAAGCCAGTTATCACTGAAGACTCAATGGACAGACTTCAGGCTAACAGATACACTTTCAAGGTCGCTAAGGACGCTAACAAGATCGAGATCGCTAAGGCAGTTGAAGAGCTTTTCAACGTAAAGGTAGCTAAGGTAAACACGATCAGCGTTAAGGGTAAGCAGAAGAGAATGGGAAGAAGCGTAGGCTACAGACCAGACTGGAAAAAAGCGATCGTTACTCTTGAGGGTGACAAGACAATCGAATTCTTCGAGGGCTTGTTCTAAATCCTCTAAAAGAGGTGCAGCGTAAGGCTGCATTGCTCCGAAGAACTTCATGAATACCGAGAAGCCTTCGGAAAGGTCTTGCGAGGCGGCGAGGACCGCTCATCATTTCACCGCAGGACGTAAGTATGGAAGGGCGCTTGGCGTGAAAACGCTTTGACCTTTTCGCAAAACTCAGATAAGGAGTGAATTTCAAATGGCAATAAAGAGCTACAAGCCTACAACAGCCGGCAGAAGAGGTATGACAGTTACCGATTATTCCGAGCTTTCAAAGGTTGCTCCATGTAAGTCTCTGCTTGAGCCACTCAAGAAGAACTCAGGTAGAAACAGCTACGGTAGAATCACTGTTCGTCACAGAGGCGGCGGAGTAAGAAGAAAATACCGTGTAATTGATTTTAAGAGAAACAAACTCGATATGAACGCAACAGTTCTTACTATCGAGTACGATCCAAACCGTTCAGCATTCATTGCTCTTGTAGAGTATGAGGACGGCGAGAAGAGATACATCATCGCACCTTATGGTCTTAAGGTCGGTGACGTTATCAGAGCAGGCGCAGACGCAGACATCAAGCCTGGTAATGCACTTGCAATGATAAACATTCCTGTTGGTACTTTCATCCACAACATCGAGCTTTATCCTGGTAAGGGCGCACAGCTCGTTCGTTCAGCAGGAAACATGGCTCAGCTCATGGGTAAGGAAGACAACTACGCACTTGTAAGACTTCCTTCAGGCGAGATGAGAAAGGTCCCTGTAAACTGCATGGCTACAATCGGTCAGGTAGGAAACATCGACCATGAGAACGTAAATATCGGTAAGGCAGGTAGAAAGCGCCATATGGGCTGGAGACCTACCGTTAGAGGTTCTGTAATGAACCCATGCGATCACCCACACGGTGGTGGTGAGGGTCGTGCTCCAGTTGGTAGACCAACTCCAGTTACACCTTGGGGTAAGCCTACAATGGGATACAAGACCCGTGCTAAGCATCATCGCTCCGATAAGTTTATCGTAAAACGCAGAAACGGTAAGTAATGCTGAAAGGAGGCAGATGATCAATGGGTAGAAGTGTCAAGAAGGGACCATACGTACAGGAGGTCCTTTACAAGAGAGTTAAGGCAATGAACGATGCAGGCGAGAAGAAGGTGCTCAAGACATGGAGCAGAGCTTCTACAATATTCCCTGAATTCGTTGGTCACACATTCGCAGTTCACGACGGACGTAAGCACGTTCCTGTATATGTAACAGAGGACATGGTTGGTCACAAGCTGGGAGAGTTCGCTCCAACAAGAACATTCAAGGGTCATGCAGGTTCAAAGACCTCAAACAACGGTAAGTAGTGCGGAAGGAGGAATACAAATGGAAGCAAAAGCAATTCTGAGAAATGCTCGTATTGCTCCTCGTAAGGTACAGATCGTTCTCGATCTGATCAGAGGAAAAGACTATGATGTTGCAATGGCAACAGTAAAGCATACACCAAAGGCTGCAAGTGAATATCTTGAGAAGCTTCTGAAGTCCGCCGCTCACAACGCTGAGAACAACCATAACATGGATAAGAACAACCTTTACGTTGCAGAGTGCTATGTTTGTCCAGGACCGATAATGAAGAGAATCATGCCAAGAGCACAAGGCAGAGCATATAGAATCCTTAAGAGAACATCACACGTTACGATCGTTCTTAAGGAAAAGGAATAAGCTGAAAGAGGAGGTAAACTATGGGACAGAAAGTAAATCCACACGGACTTCGTGTCGGTGTGATTAAGAATTGGGACTCCCGCTGGTTTGCAGAAAAGGGTACTTTTGGCGATACACTGGTTGAGGATTACAACGTTCGTAACTTCATTCTTAAAGAGCTGAATACAAGATCAAAGAATCCAGCAGATAAGTGCGTATACGCCGGCGTTCCAAAAGTAGAGATCGAAAGATTTGCCGATAAGGACGGCGGTCAGAAGGTAAGAATCCACATCCACTGTGCAAAGCCTGGTATCGTAATAGGCAGAGGCGGCGCAGAGATCGAAAAGCTCCGTGCAAACGTTGAAAAGATGATCGGCAAGAGCGTTGCTATCAACATCGTTGAGGTAAAGCAGCCTGACATCAATGCACAGCTCGTTGCAGAAAAGATCGCACACGATCTTGAAGATAGAATCTCATTCAGAAGAGCAATGAAGCAGTCTATCGGCAGAGCAATGAAGCTCGGCGCTAAGGGTATCAAGGTTAGATGCGGCGGCCGTCTTGGCGGTGCAGAGATCGCTAGAGCAGAAACATACCACGAGGGTACAATTCCACTTCAGACGATCAGAGCTGACATCGACTATGGTACAGCTGAGGCACACACAACTTACGGTAGGATCGGCGTTAAGGTATGGATATACAGAGGCGAGGTTCTTAAGGGCGAAGTTGCTGCTTCAGACAAGAGAGAGTCAAACGACAGAAGACGCCAGAACAGAAATGGTAAGCGTGACTTCAATAAGGCTAAAAAAGAGGGAGGTAACAAGTAATGCTGCTTCCAAAGAGAGTTAAGTTCAGAAAACAGCACCGCGGCCGTATGACAGGCAAGGCAATGAGAGGTAACACAGTTTCTCACGGTGAGTATGGTCTTCAGGCTCTTCAGCCTGCTTGGATCACATCAAATCAGATCGAAGCTGCCCGTATCGCAATGACAAGATACATCAAGCGTGGCGGTCAGGTTTGGATCAAGATCTTCCCAGATAAGCCTGCAACAAGAAAGCCTCTTGGAACTCGAATGGGTAAAGGTAAGGGCGCACCTGAGTATTGGGTAGCCGTTGTTAAGCCAGGCAGAGTAATGTTCGAGATCGCAGGAGTACCTGAAGAGACAGCTAGAGAAGCAATGCGTCTTGCAATGCACAAGCTGCCTATCAAGTGTAAGTTCGTTAAAAGAGATACTCAAGAAACGGGTGGTGAGCAATAATGAAGGCTAATGAAATCAAGGATATGACAGTCGACGAGCTCAACAGCAAACTCGCTGAGCTCAAGCAGGAGCTTTTTAACCTTCGTTTCCAGCACGCTGTAAATCAGTTGGAGAATCCTAAGAGACTTCAGGCTGTGAAGAAGGATATTGCTCGTGTAAAGACATTCATTCGTAAGCAAGAGTCCAATGTTCAGTAATTTTCGAAGGGAGGATTAACTGTGAGCGAAGAGAGAAATTTGAGAAAAACCAGAGTTGGCGTTGTAGTTTCCAACAAGATGGATAAGACTATCGTAGTTGCTATCAAGGATAACGTACAGCACCCACTTTACAAGAAGATCATCAAGAGAACAGTTAAGCTTAAGGCACATGACGAAAACAATGTCTGCAATATAGGCGACAAGGTTGAAGTTATGGAAACAAGACCTCTGTCAAAGGACAAGAGATGGCGTCTTGTTAACGTTCTTGAGAAGGCTAAGTAATTAAAACGCAATAGTGCAGGTGGCAGATAACTTCTGCCGACCGCACGTTAAATTCTGAAAGGAGGAACGCACTGTGATACAAATGCAGACTTACCTGAAGGTAGCAGATAACTCCGGAGCAAAGGAGCTTATGTGCATCAGGGTACTCGGCGGAACACGCAGAAAGTATGCAAACATCGGTGACGTTGTAGTTTGTTCTGTTAAAAAGGCAACACCAGGCGGAGTTGTTAAAAAGGGCGACGTTGTTAAAGCAGTAATCGTTCGTTCAGCTAAGGGTCTTCGTCGTGCAGACGGCACATATATCCGTTTTGACGAAAACGCAGCTGTTATTATCAAAGAAGACAAGAACCCAAGAGGTACTCGTATATTTGGACCAGTAGCTAAGGAGCTCAGAGAGAAGGATTATATGAAGATCCTTTCACTTGCTCCAGAAGTTCTTTAATTGGAGGTGTCGTAACAATGAATAAGGTACACGTAAAAACAGGCGACACCGTCGTTATCCTCTCCGGTAAGGACAAGGGTAAGAAGGGCAAGGTCCTGGAAGTTTCCCCTAAGGAGGGAAAGGTAATCGTTGAGGGTCTTAACATTGCTACAAAGCACGTTAAGCCAAGACGTCAGGGCGAGCAGGGCGGCATAGTTGAGGCTGAGGCTGCAATGTACGCTTCAAAGGTACAGGCAGTTTGCCCTAAGTGCGGCAAGCCAACAAGAGTCGCTCATAAGTTCCTTGAGGACGGTACTAAAGTTAGAGTCTGCAAGAACGCAGACTGCGGCGAAGAATTTTAATTAGGAGGATATTACGATGGCTAGACTTAAAGAATATTATGTTAGCGACGTAGCTCCTGCTATGATGAAGAAATTCGAATACGCTAACGTTATGCAGATCCCAAAGCTTGATAAGGTAGTTATCAACGTGGGCTGCGGCGCAGATAAGGATAACAAGAAGGTTATCGATGCTATCATGACTGATCTGGCTGCTATCACAGGACAGAAGCCGATCGTTTGTAAGGCAAAGAAGTCCGTTGCTAACTTCAAGCTCAGAGACGGACAGATCATCGGTGTTAAGGTAACACTGAGAGCTGAGAAAATGTACGAATTCGTTGACAGACTTTTCAACGTAGCATTTCCTCGTGTAAGAGATTTCAGAGGTATCAACCCTAACTCTTTCGACGGCAGAGGCAACTACTCTACTGGTCTTAAGGAGCAGCTGATCTTCCCTGAGATCGAATACGATAAGATAGATAAGGTTCGTGGTATGGATATCAACTTTATCACAACTGCAAAAACTGATGAAGAGGCAAAGGAGCTGCTTTCACTTATGGGTGCTCCATTTGCTGATAAGTAAGAGGAGGATAAAAAATGGCTAAGAAGGCTATGATCAACAAACAGCAGGCTACGCCTAAATATTCCACTCGTGCTTACAACAGATGTAAGATCTGCGGAAGACCTCACGCTTATCTGAGAAAGTTCGGCGTTTGCCGTATCTGTTTCAGAGAGTTGGCTCACGAGGGTAAGATTCCGGGAGTTAAGAAGGCTAGTTGGTAAAAGGAGGTTAACACGCATGCAAATTACTGATACAATAGCGGATCTTCTTACAAGAATCCGTAACGCAAGTACTGCGAAGCACGCAACAGTTGACGTTCCTGCATCTAATATGAAGAAGTCTATCACACAGATCCTCGTAGACGAAGGATACGTTAAGGACTTCAAGATCATTGAAGACGGTAAGCAGGGTATCATTAGAATTACTCTTAAATATGACGAGAACAGAAATCCAGTCATCACAGGACTCAGAAGAGTATCAAAGCCTGGTCTGAGAATTTACGCAAGCTGCGAGGATATGCCAAAGGTTATAAAGGGTCTTGGCATTGCTATCGTATCTACTTCAAAGGGCGTTATCACAGACAAGAAGGCTAGAGAGCTGAATGTCGGCGGAGAAGTTCTCGCATTCATCTGGTAAGGAGGACTAAGTTATGTCAAGAATAGGTATTAAGCCAATTAGTGTTCCTGCAGGTGTAGAGGTTACTGTTGCAGACGGAAACGTAGTTACAGTAAAGGGTCCTAAGGGTTCACTCACAAAAGAGTTCCACAAGGATATGATCATAAAGTGTGCAGACGGCGTGATCACAGTAGAGCGTCCTTCAGAGGATAAGCTCCACAAGTCACTGCACGGTCTGACAAGAACACTCGTACACAACATGGTAGAGGGTGTTACAGAGGGTTTCGCAAAGAAGCTTGAGATCGTTGGTGTAGGTTACAGAGCACAGAAGCAGGGCAAAGACCTTGTTCTCAACCTTGGTTTTTCTCATCAGGTAATCGTACCTGAAACAGATACTATCAAGATCGACGTACCTGACGCAAACCACATCGTAATTTCAGGTTGCGACAAGCAGGAAGTAGGTCAGTTTGCTTGTGAGATCCGTGAGAAGCGTCCACCAGAGCCTTATAAGGGTAAGGGTATTCGTTACGAAGGCGAGTATGTTATCCGTAAGGAAGGTAAGGCTGGTAAGGGCAGCAAGAAGTAATAAAAGGAGAGAATTACTATGGTTAAAAAGCTTGACAAGGCTAAGGCAAGAGCAAAAAGACATCAGAGAGTCCGCAACAAGATCAACGGAACAGCTGATTGTCCTCGCCTCAACGTATTCCGCTCCTCTAAGCATATTTATGCACAGGTTATCGACGACGTAAACGGCGTAACACTTTGCAGCGCTTCCTCAATGTCCAAGGACTTTGAAGGCAACGGCGGCAACAAGGAAGGCGCTCGTAAGGTCGGCGAAATGATCGCTCAGGCGGCTAAGGCAAAGGGCATCGAGAATGTCGTATTCGACAGAGGCGGCTACCTTTACCACGGACGTGTTCAGGAGTTGGCAGACGGAGCCCGTGAAGGCGGACTTAAGTTCTAAAGAGGAGGGTAAACATTGGCTTTAATAGATGCTTCAAACATGGAACTTACTGAAAAGGTCGTTGCAATTAACAGAGTATCAAAGACTGTTAAGGGCGGCCGTATAATGAAGTTCTCAGTCCTCGTAGTAGTAGGCGACGGAAACGGAGTAGTAGGTTTCGGAATCGGTAAATCAGGAGAAGTTCCTGACGCAATCAGAAAGGCAATCCAGGACGCCAAGAAGAACCTTATCAGAATTTCACTTAAGGGAACAACGATCCCACACGAAATTATCGGTAAGTTCGGTGCAGGCGAGGTTCTTCTCAAGCCTGCAGCACCAGGTACTGGAGTTATCGCAGGCGGCACAGTAAGAGCCGTTGTAGAAGCTGCTGGAATTAAGGATATCAGAGCTAAACAGCTCCGTTCAAACAATCCTTACAACGCAGTAAGAGCTACAATAAGCGGTCTTGCTAACATCAGAAGTGCTGAAACAGTAGCAGCTCTCAGAGGCAAGACAGTTAAAGAAATTACAGGCTAAGGAGGATAACAGTTATGGCAATTAACATCGAACTGATAAAGAGCCTTAACGGAAGAAGCGATAAGCAGGTCGCTACCGCTAATTCACTGGGTCTCAGAAAAATCGGGGATAAGACTTGTCAGCCTGACAATCCTCAGACAAAGGGAAAGGTAAAGGTTATCTCCCATCTTATTAAAGTAACTGAAGCATAAGGAGGTGCAATCTGAATGAAACTGCACGAATTATCACCTGTTGCAGGCTCCGTAAAGGAGAGCAAGCGCAAGGGCAGAGGTCACGGTTCTGGTAACGGAAAGACCGCAGGCAAGGGACACAAGGGTCAGAAGGCTCGTTCCGGCGGCGGAATAAGACCGGGCTTTGAAGGCGGACAGACAATGCTCGCAAGAAGAATCCCTAAGCGTGGATTCAACAATATTTTCGCAACAAAGTATGCTATCGTAAATGTATCTGATCTTGATAGATTTGTTGACGGCACAGTTGTTGATACTGAGCTTCTTAAAGCTTCAGGCATCATCAAGAAGGAACTTGACGGCGTCAAGATTCTCGGAAACGGCGAATTAACTAAAAACCTTACCGTTAAGGCTGCTAAGTTCTCAGCAGCTGCTAAGGAAAAGATTGAAAAGGCAGGCGGGAAGGTTGAGGTGATGTAATTGTGATAGAGACATTTCGTAATGCCTGGAGAGTTCCGGAATTAAGAAAAAAACTTCTATTTACTTTTTTCATCATCATCATCTACAGAGTCGGCGGTACAGTTCCTGTGCCTTACCTTGACTCAGTCGCATTGTCAGCATGGTTTGAACAGAGTGCTTCGTCAGGTGACTTTTTCAGCTATCTGAACGTTCTGTCAGGAGGTAACTTTTCAAAAGCTACTCTCTTGGCGCTCTCCGTTTCACCTTATATCAATGCACAAATTATCATTCAGCTTCTGACCTACGCTCTTCCACCGCTGGAAAGACTCCAGAAGGAAGGTCCTGAGGGAAGAAAGAAACTCAACAAGATAACAAAGTATGCGTCACTTGCTATTGCTATCTTCCAGGCGTGGGCATATTACCTCACCATGAAGAAAGCGGGTGCTTGTGTTTACACAGAGGGCTTTAGCAAGATATTCGCAGAGATAGTTATTATCGCTTGCTTTACAGCAGGTGCGTCACTGACGATCTGGCTTGGCGACGAGATAAACGAGAAGGGTATCGGAAACGGTATCTCAATGCTCCTGTTCGCAGGTATCATTGCAAGAGGTCCTTCAGCAGTTATCGGTCTGTTCGATTACATGAAGACAGGCGAGGCTAAGAACATCATTCTCGTAATTGCTATCCTTGTTGTATTCATTCTGATGATAGGCTTTATCATCTTTATGAACGAGGCTGAAAGAAGAATACCGATACAGTACGCTAAGAGAGTAGTCGGCAGAAAACAGTACGGCGGTCAGAATACTTTTATTCCGATCAAGATCGCAATGAGCGGCGTTATGCCTATCATCTTTGCAATGGCTTTCATGTCACTGCCTTCAACACTCAAAATGTTCATTGAACCAAAGAGCGGAAGCTTCTACGATCACTTCCTTCACTGGTTCGAGTACACTCATCCGTTCTACGCTTGTCTGTACTTTGTGCTGATAATCGGCTTCAACTATTTCTATGTTTCAATGCAGTATAATCCACTTCAGATCGCAAACGACCTCAGACAGAACAACGGCGGTATCCCCGGTATCAGACCTGGTAGACCAACTTCCGATTATCTTAAGAAGGTTCTGTCAAAGATAACTTTGGTAGGAGCTGTGTTCCTCGGAATAATCGCTATCTTCCCTATTATCTTCACTTCGATCACAAAGATGAATATTGCAATGGGCGGTACTTCGATACTCATCGTTGTATCAGTTGCTCTTGAAACTGCAAGAACTATGGAATCTCAGATGATGATGCGTCATCATAAGGGCTTCCTTGAATAAACCATAGGCTTTACGTTTGAGATAAAAAGGAGTTAAAAATGAATATTATTCTTTTAGGCGCTCCCGGTGCGGGAAAAGGAACTCAGGCTGAGGTTATCTGCAAGGCTCTGAACATTCCTACTATTTCTACAGGCAATATGCTCAGAGCGGCTGTTAAGGCTGGCACTGAGTACGGTCTCAAGGCTAAGGCTGCTATGGACGCAGGCGACCTTGTATCAGACGATATCGTAATTGGTATCCTTAAGGACAGGATCGCTGAGCCTGACGCTCAGAACGGTTTCATTCTGGACGGTTTCCCAAGAACAGTTCCTCAGGCTGAGGCTCTTGACGCTATGGGCGTTAAGATAGACAAGGTCATAGAGATATATGTTCCTGACGAGACTATTCAGCAGAGACTTTCAGGCAGAAGAGTTTGCCTCGACTGTGGCGCTACTTACCACACAGCTTTCAAGCCTTCAAAGGTAGAGGGCGTGTGCGATGTTTGCGGAAAGCCGATCGTTATCCGTAAGGACGACGAGCCTGCAACAGTTATCAGCAGACTTCAGACATATCACAAATCAACCGCTCCTCTTAAAGATTACTACGGTAAGCAAGGTAAGCTCGTTACTGTTGAGGGACAGGATAAGGTAGAGGACACTTCAAAGCTTGTTCTTGAAGCTGTTAAGGCATAGATCCGAGGCGTTTTTTAATGATATGCGTTAAATCTAATAAAGAGATCGAGAAAATGCAGAAGGCGGGCGCAATAACCGCCGGAGCATTGATCGCTGCGGGCGAGGCTATCAGACCGGGTATGACTACCTACGAGCTTGATAAAGTCGTTCACAGATATATCACTTCTCATGGTGCAAAGCCAAGCTTCCTTGGCTACGGCGGATTTCCAGGCTCAGCCTGCATTTCCGTCAACGATGAGATAATCCATGGTATCCCCGGTCCACGCAAGCTTTGCGAGGGCGACATCGTTTCAGTAGACGTTGGTGCTTACATTGACGGCTATCACGGAGATTCCTGCAAGACCTTTGCTGTAGGCAAGATTTCCCCTGAGGCAGAGGCTCTGATGAAGTCCACCGAAGAAAGTCTGTATCTTGCAATAGATATGGTAAAGCCGGGCGTTAGACTTGGCGACTTGGGTGCGGCCATTCAGAAATACAATGAGGACAACGGCTACTCCGTTGTAAGACAGTTCGTAGGTCACGGTGTGGGCAAAAACCTGCACGAAGATCCTGAAGTTCCAAACTATGGCAAGGCTGGTCACGGCATCAGACTTGTAGCAGGTATGGTAATAGCCATAGAGCCTATGATAAACATGGGTACGGCTGATATCAAGACAATGCCTGACGGTTGGACTGTCAAGACAAAAGACGGAAAGTGGGCGGCTCATTTTGAGCATACAATCGCAGTTACTCCTGACGGGGCAGTTATCCTGACCAAAGTATGACGGAGAAAAGCGTTGTAGATATACCGATCGGTTCAGTGGTGCTTGCGAACGCAGGCCGTGATAAGGGCAGATATTTTGTTGCGGTAGCTGCCAGCGGCGGTTTTGTGTATATCGCAGACGGCAAGGAGCGTAAGCTTGAAAAGCCAAAGCGTAAAAACATAAAACACATTTCACCTGCGGGCGTCAACATCAGCACTGATGAGCTGACAAACAGGAAATTAAGACGGCTGATACAAGGTTTTGACCCAAACCGTGTTACAGCAGACCAAAACCTTTTAGATGGGGAGGTTTTTTAATGTCAAAGGAAGACGTTATCGAACTTGAGGGAACGGTAATTGAGGCTAAGCCAAATGCAACGTTTCTGGTAGAACTTTCAAACGGTCATAAAATCCTTGCTCATATTTCGGGTAAGCTGCGTATGAATTATATTCGTATCGTGCCCGGAGATAAGGTAACGGTCGAAATGTCACCGTATGACTTGACAAAGGGAAGAATCACATGGAGAGCTAAGTAAGCTTTCCCGTAAGTTTAAGAATTTTTAATTCTTGTCGCTAAATTCAAAGGAGGTATTTCAATGAAAGTAAGACCTTCAGTTAAGCCTATCTGCGAGAAGTGCAAGGTAATCAAGAGAAAAGGCAAGGTTATGGTAATCTGCCAGAATCCTAAGCACAAACAACGTCAGGGCTAACAAACCAATAATGGAGGTGCAGCTAAATAATGGCTCGTATTGCTGGTATCGACCTGCCAAAGGATAAGAGAATTGAAATTGCTCTTACTTATATCTATGGTATAGGTCAGAAAACTGCTACTAAGATTCTTAATGAAACAGGCGTAAATCCTGACACAAGAGTTAAGGATATGTCTGAGGACGATGTAGCTAAATTGCGTGAATATATTGACCATAACATCACTGTTGAGGGTGACCTCAGAAGAAATGTTGCGCTCAATATCAAGAGATTGACAGAAATCGGTTGTTATCGTGGTCTTCGTCACAGAAGAGGTCTCCCAGTTAGAGGTCAGAGAACAAAGACCAACGCAAGAACTCGTAAGGGTCCTGTAAAGACAATCGCTAATAAGAAGAAGTAAGGAGGGTGTGAACAATGGCTCAGGCTAAGAAGAAGACTACTATTCGTCGTCGTCGTGAAAGAAAGAACATTGAACAGGGACAGGTTCATATCCAGTCTACTTTTAACAACACTATCGTAACTATTACAGATATGCAGGGCAATGCTATTTCTTGGGCATCTGCCGGCGGACTCGGCTTCAGAGGTTCTAAGAAGTCTACTCCATTCGCTGCTCAGACAGCTGCTGAAACTGCTGCAAGAGCTGCTAAGGAGCATGGCCTTAAGACAGTTGAAGTTTTTGTAAAGGGACCTGGTGCTGGCCGTGAGGCTGCAATCAGAGCTTTGCAGTCTGAGGATCTTGAAGTTAGACTTATCAAGGATGTAACTCCGATCCCTCACAATGGATGCCGTCCTCCAAAGAGAAGACGTGTATAGTTTATAAGACAATTTGAGTTTGTAGTTTACTCAAAGTCGGGTAAGCAATTCGGCTAAGACCCGATAACATTTAGAAAACGGAGGTATTTACCATGGCAGTAAATAGAGAACCAATACTCAAGAGATGTAAATCTCTCGGAATCAGCCCAGCAGTTATGGGTATCGCTAAGGAAACAAAGCGTGATCCTAACGCTAACAAGAGAAAGAAAGTTTCAGAATACGGTATGCAGCTTAAGGAAAAGCAGAAGCTCAAGTTCATCTATGGCGTTCTTGAGAAGCAGTTCCGTCACCTGTTCGAGCTTGCTGAGAAAATGGAGGGTCAGGCCGGTGCTAACCTCATTACTCTTCTCGAGTCAAGACTTGACAATGTTGTATACAGAATGGGTCTTTCAATGACAAGAAGAGAGGCTCGTCAGCTCGTTGTTCACGGTCATTATCTTGTTAACGGCAAGAGAGTTGACATTCCTTCTTACAGAATCAAGGAAGGCGATGTTATCTCACTTAAGGAAAACAGCAAGAAGAGCGAGAAGTTCAAGCAGATCATTGAGGCTAACGCTTCAAAGGCAGCTCCTACATGGCTTGATGTAAACAAGGACAACCAGACAGCTAAGGTTCTTCGTATGCCTGTTAAGGAAGACCTTGACTATGACATCGAGGAGCACCTCATCGTCGAGTTGTATTCTAAATAATGTATTGATAGTGGTTCTTACGGTATGCACTCTTCAAGAGTGCGTATCGGAGAAATACTTGATATGTTTTTGGAAGTGTATGTGTTATTGATCATATAAAACAATCGAGTTTGAAAACAGGAGGGTCTTAAATGCTTGAAAAAATAGAAAAGCCTGAAATCGAAACAGCCGAGCTAAAGAGCAACGGAACATACGGCAAGTTTATTCTCGAGCCTCTGGAGCGTGGCTATGGTATTACGCTCGGAAATAGTCTGAGACGTGTACTGCTCTCCTCTTTGCCAGGCGTCGCCGTTACATCGGTAAAGATCGACGGTGTACACCACGAACTATCAACAATTCCCGGAGTTAAGGAAGATGTTACTGAGATCATTCTTAACCTCAAGGGTTTAACTGCAAAGCTTTACGGTGAAGGTCCTAAGACTATCTACATTGAGGCCGAGGGCGAGTGCGTTGTCACTGCCGGCGACATCAAGACAGATTCTGAGGTGGACATTCTTGTTCCTGATATGCACATTGCAACTTTGGGACCGGGCGCAAAGCTTTATATGGAAATTGTCATCGACAGAGGTCGTGGATATGTTTCTGCGGAAAAGAACAAGGCGCTTATGCCTAACGCCCCTATTGGTGTTATTGCAGTAGACAGTATTTATACGCCTGTATTAAAGGTGAACTTCACGGTTGACAACACCCGTGTTGGACAGATCACCGATTTTGATAAGCTGACATTGGAGGTTTGGACCGACGGTACTATCTCCGCTAAGGAAGCTGTATCAATGGCAGCCAAACTCCTCAACGAGCATCTGAATCTCTTTGTTGATCTCTCAGAAGAGACTAACGTTGTAGAGATGATGGTTGAAAAGGATGAAAAGGGCAAGGAAAAGATCCTTGAGATGACCATTGAGGAACTTGACTTATCTGTGCGTTCATTTAACTGTCTGAAGCGTGCAGGAATTAACACGGTTAACGATTTGATTGAAAAGTCTGCTGAAGAAATGATGAAGGTAAGAAACCTTGGTAAGAAGTCATTCGACGAGGTCAAGGAAAAGCTTCATTCATTGGGTTACGACCTTAATTCAGAGGACGATAATTAAAGTAAGGAGTGAAAATCTATGCCAGGCACAAGAAAGCTGGGAAGAACTAGCGACCAGAGAAAAGCAATGCTCAGAGCTATGGTTACTTATCTTCTCGAAAACGGTAAGATTGAAACCACTGTAACAAGAGCTAAGGAAGTTGCTGCTATGACTGAGAAAATGATTACTCTCGGCAAGGCAGGCGACCTTCACTCAAAGCGTCAGGTACTTTCTTATGTAACTAAGGAAGACGTAGCTAAGAAGCTGTTTGACAACATTGCACCTTCATATGAGGGCAGAAACGGCGGCTATACAAAGATCATCAAGATCGGACCACGTCGTGGCGACGCTGCTGAAATGGCTATCATTCAGTTGGTTTAATAAATTTTGCATAGCATTCAAGGCTGTATCCGGAAGGGTACAGCCTTTTTTATGTGCTAATATGGGCTTTGTATTTGGGTATAGGCAGGCAAACGCTGTTCGCCCCTTCGTTTTTGCGGTTGCTTGTGCTTATTTTAGAAGCTCATTGCCTAAAAGGTCAATAAATTTCTTGCCTGCTATACCGTTTTGTGAATAGCCGTGGGTTTTGAGTATATTGTTCACGGCTTTCTGAGTGCCTGCACCGAAAATATTGTTTTTATCAAGGCTGATATTGTGCATACCCTTTTTCTTTGCAAGCATAAGAAGATATTTCAGTGCAAGGACACCATTGCCTTTATCACCTTTTTTGTAGCCTGTGGTATCGAGATTTTTTGCGTTGGAAGGGTAAAGGTTAAGGCACTTTCTCTTCATTATGGCAGGGTAGTCTTTGTAAGCGTAGTTGCAATCGCAGCGGTCGGAAACACCATTTACAGTTCCTTTGCTTGTATACTGCCACATTCCATAGTTTGATATGGCAGGCTTTGCAACGTCAAAGTGTGCCACCCAAATGTCGTAGCGGTTTTTTACGGAGTCTGATACCTTGTGCTTGAAAAAGTCTGCGTAGCTGTAGACTGCCGCATAGTAGCCGTTGCTTTCGAGATAGTCGCAGAAGGCTTCTATAATTTTGTTTATGGCAGCGTTTGGAAGTTCACTTTGGGAAACGTCCTCAATATCAAAGGCGAGGGGATATTCAAACTTCTTGCCTTTGACCGCTTCAAGAAAAGTTTTTGCTTCCGCAAGTGCATCGGCTTCCGTAAGAGCGTAGGAATACCAGTATGTGCCGATATTAAGACCAGCCTTTCTGGCGGCGGCATAGTTCTCCTCGAAATTTTCGTCTTTTTGACTGATGTACTTGCCGTAGCCTGCGTTTATCATTACAAAGCTGTAACCCTGTGACTTCACCTTTTCAAAATCAATCTTTCCCTGCCAATGTGAAACATCTATGCCCTTAGCTTTTTCCATTTCCGTCACCTCCAGATTTTTTTGCCGTCTGTACGCCAAAGTAAAATGATATCACCACAGTGAAAACTGTGATGAACTGCTCTCCGCTGACTATCCCTTTCAGCGTGAGGATACAGAACACGCTTGTCATAAGCAGTGTGACAAGCGATTTTACGTCAATGAGCTTTGCGAATTTTTCTTTCATGAATATCTCTCCCTTTCCATGTCTGTTATCTTTTGCTCTGCTGCCGCCATTCTTGAGATGAGTGCGTTATGCTCGGAAACTGTTTGTTCCAGCCTATCTATTCTATATATAATAAGCCGTTCGGTGGCTTCCTGTGATTTTTTGTTTTCTTTAGCTCCCGAACGAGCTATTATAAGCTGGCAGGCTATGCTGGCGGCCGCCGCTATGAACGCCGCTATTACTGCTTCCATGTTTATCACCTCCTACTTATCCCGAAAAAGAGGTGTTTTGTTGCATAAAAAATGCAACAATTGCAGAATTGTTGCCAAATTAAAATATAAATCATTTGTTTGCACAGTTTTTGTGCGGCACTTTTGTGCATTGGTCACATACTTTCATGAACAGAAAAGATATTTGTTAAGACTTAAAAAACCACGGCTGAGTTTACATTCAGCCGTGGTTTTTGTTTTTAGTATGGTCTTATCTCTCAGGCAGAAGCATTGCAGCCGCAATATATGCGATAACTCCTGCGCCGCCTGCACAGCCTATAAGCACTGCACAGATACGGACTATGTTCACGTCGATGTTGAAATACTCCGCTAGTCCTGCGCAAACACCTGAAATTATCCTGCCTTCTCTTAATTTGTAAAGTGGCTTTGCCATTTTTATCACTCCTTATCTGAAATTAAGCGAAATTTCGCCGATACCGTTGTCAATGTCAAGTTTTATTTTGTAAGAAAGCTCGTTCTCTTCTGTTGTGCTATTTATTTTCACTTTGCTGTCTGATTTTATCTTATAGTCGTTTTTGCAGCCGTCGATATCAAAATTTATACTTCCTATGCCGCCGTCTATCTCAGCGTCGCCGAGAAGCTTTCCTGAAAAGTCTGTTTCGCCTACCCCGCAGTCAAAGTCAGAATCGTTAAAAGTGCAGTCTTTGAAAACTGTTTTTCCTACTCCAAGGTCAAAGTCGGCTTCATTTTTGCAGGTGACGTTAATGACCTCTGAGCTTCCTGCACCGAAATCTATGTCTAGGTTTTCACAGGTCAGATCTGAAAGCTTCATTTGTCCTGCGCCTGCGTCTATCTTTACAGTGTCAAACGCTTTTTCAGGAAGCTCTATAGTCAGCGTAGGCTGACTTCCGTCAAAGGAGATATATCCGCCTTTAAGGTGCAAAAGGCTGTCGGCGGTCTTGACCTGAAGCTTGCTGTTTAATGACGAAAAATTTATCTTCTCTGGGAGATTTTCTCCTGTGACGTGGATATTTTCGTCACTGCTCTTTTTGATGTTGAGATCCCCTGCGGAGAAGTCGATCTCCATATTATCTATAGTGGCAACCTCAAAAGTTTCGTTGTAGGAATAATGCTTGCCAAGACTTTTGGTGTTTGTGACTTTGATAAGCACCACGCCCACAATGAAAAGCACTATGCCGATAATAAATATCGTCAAAAAAAATGGGAAACGTCTGCGTTTTACGTCGCCTGTGTTATCATATTTTGCCATTAAGCCACCGCCTTTGAGCTTACAAACCTATGGACAAAGTTTGTGAATTTGTTGAAAAGGCTTACACAGCCACGCCATATGCACCTTATAACAGGCATTACAATCATGCCTCCAAGTCCGATACAAATAAGTCCTGCACCGATAAGGGCAATGCCTGCGGGATAGACCGTGAAAAGCGTTACTATACCGCCTATTGTAAGGGAGAAGCCTGTTGCGAAAACTGCTATTATTATGCTTAAAAGTGCACAAAGTATCGCCAAGGCTATTGCGGCAAAGGCAAACATAAGGCTGAACCATATTGGGCTTGTGATGATGATAACAAGAAGCTTTGAGAGAGAATTGCCGTTCTGTGGCACCTTATTGTCAGTATCACGAGCCTGTGAGGGGTCAGCGGCGGCTTCCATTTGAAATACCGAGTCGCCCTGTGGGTGTATGCCACTGTCTTGCAAAATTTTGTTGGCAAGCTCTTCGGGCGAGCCGAGGTTTGCGGCAGTTTCAGCTTCATGGGCTGCACCTGCATCAAGGAATATCTCCTCATAAAACCCCATTGCGTCATTTATTTCATCTTCGGCAAGTCCGCCGTCTTCAAGCGATCTGCGCAGTTGGGTAAGATACTCAAGTCTGTTCATGTGTTTTCTCCACCTTTTTCTAATAATATACGGTCTACCATATTCTTATGCTTCTTCCACTCTCTGCGGTATTCTTCAAGAGCTTTTTCTCCCTTTGGGGTAACGTGATAATAACGTCTGTTCCTGCCCATATATTCCTTATCGTAGGTTTCAAGCAGCTCGTTTTTTTGAAGCCGTTTCAGTACAGGATACAAGGTGGATTCTGAAACGTCCACCGCACTGCGTATGAACTGTGTTATCTCATATCCATAGGTATCCTCTCTGTCTACCACCGACAGTACCATGGAATCAAGCAGTCCTGCACTTATTGGAAAGCCCATTTACTCTCTCCTTTCTTTAGTCAGCTCAGTTATTATATAGATCTATAATACTATATCGTTGGATATATTATACGTCATATAATATTATTTGTCAAGGGGTAAAATCGATTTTTTTTGTTATCATCACTTTATGTGAGTTAGTTTAGAGTAATTGTTTGTTGAAAATTCCTATTGATTTTCTATGCTTTTGTGATATAATATCTATTAGGAACAGCTAACTCGTGATAACCATGTCATGACGTTTTACAAAGCCTGACAAGGCGATAGAGGAAAGGACACAGAATATGAAAAGTAATAATTTGTTGAAGATAACTGGACTTCATGTGAGCGTTGGGGATAAGGAAATTTTGCACGGTGTTGACCTGACGGTGAACAGTGATGAAACTCACGTTCTTATGGGTCCTAACGGCACAGGTAAATCTACGCTGGGTTATGCTATAACAGGCAACCCTGCTTACACTGTAACAGAGGGTGACATTGTTTTTGGCGGTGAAAGCATTGTGGATATGCCTGTGAACGAGCGTGCGAAAAAGGGCATTTTTCTGTCATTTCAAAATCCGCTGGAAGTGCCTGGGGTTACACTGAGCTCGTTTATAAGAAGTGCCTTGGAGCAGAAAACAAAGACACGTCTTAGACTTTGGGATTTCAAGAAAAAGCTTGCGGAAACAATGAAGCTTCTCGATATGGACGAGTCTTACTCTGACAGAGATCTCAACGTGGGCTTTTCAGGCGGTGAGAAGAAAAAGGCAGAGATATTGCAAATGCTTATGCTTGAGCCAAAGCTTGCTATACTTGATGAAACAGACTCAGGCCTTGACGTTGACGCAGTAAGGACAGTTTCACAGGGCGTAAAGCTCTACAGAGAACGTGTTCACGGCTCACTGCTTATTATAACACACAGCACAAGGATACTGGAGGCTCTTACAGTTGATGCCGCTCATGTTATGGAAAATGGCGTTATCGTTAAAAACGGCGGTTCAGAGCTTGTGAAAAAGATAAACGAAAAGGGCTTTTCGGCTATCTGATAAAAGTGTGTAAGGGGCGTTTTGCCATTACACGCAGTAAGAGGACGAGGTGAAAATGATGAAAGAAAAAAGTCAGGTCATGGATATTGACCGCAGTATTTATGATATAAAAGATGTTGAAAACGACGCTTACCGCATAAAAAACGGTCTGACGCCTGAAATAATAGAGAAGATATCAAAAGAAAAGAACGACCCTATATGGATGCAGCAGTTCAGACTTCAAGCTTTGCAGATATATAACGAGATACCTACCCCTGATTGGGGGCCGTCACTCGAGGGGCTTGATATGGACAATATTGCCACATATGTAAGACCAAACACGAAAATGCAGAACAACTGGAAGAACGTTCCGCAGGATATAAAGGACACCTTTGAAAGGCTGGGCATACCGCAGGCGGAGAGAAAATCTCTTGCAGGCGTAGGTGCGCAGTATGACTCTGAGCTTGTTTATCATAACGTGCGATCTGAGGTGGCCCAGGAGGGCGTTGTTTACATGGATATCGAAAGTGCCATGAAAGGCGAATATGCCGACATGGTGAGAAAATATTTCATGAAGCTTGTTACGCCTAGGGATCACAAGTTTGCGGCTTTGCATGGGGCAGTATGGTCGGGTGGCTCTTTTGTGTATGTACCAAAGGGCGTACAGCTTTCAATACCGCTGCAATCATATTTCAGGCTTAACGCAAAGGGCGCAGGTCAGTTTGAGCACACGCTTATCATAGTTGACGAGGGTGCGAGTCTGCATTTTATCGAGGGCTGTTCTGCTCCAAAATACAATGTTGCAAATCTTCATGCAGGCTGTGTTGAGCTTTATGTTAAGAAGAACGCAAAGCTAAGATATTCCACTATCGAGAACTGGTCGAAGAATATGTATAACCTTAATACAAAGCGTGCTATTGTGGAAGAGGGCGGCACTATCGAATGGGTGTCAGGCTCGTTCGGTTCGCACATTGGCTGTCTTTACCCTATGAGCATTTTAAAGGGCGACAATTCCAAAATGGAGTTCACGGGAGTTACTTTTGCAGGAAGCGGACAAAATTTGGATACAGGCGCAAAGGTAGTTCATGTGGGCAAGAACACAAGCTCCTTTATGAACACACGTTCAATAAGCAAGAGTGGCGGAATAAGCACGTTCAGGAGCAGTGTTGTGGTGGAAAAGAGTGCGAAGAAGGCTAAGTCATCGGTATCATGCCAGTCGCTTATGCTTGACTCTGAGTCAAGGTCTGACACTATCCCTGCAATGGATATCCGCACAAAGGACGCCGCTATCGGTCACGAGGCGAAGATAGGCAGCATAAGCGGCGACTCAGTTTTCTATCTTATGAGCCGTGGCATGACTGAAGAGGACGCAAGGGCTCTTATCGTAAGCGGCTTTGCAGACAACGTTTCAAAGGAACTGCCTGTGGAATATGCGGTGGAAATGAACAATCTTATAAGACTTGAAATGAAAGGCAGCATAGGCTGACGGGAAAGGAGTGCTTAAAATGACTAAAAATATCCTGATAGACAAGCTGCCGACAAAAACGTGGAATTTTCTCAAGTTAAACAGTGCTGAGATACAGTGGGACAGCGAAAGTGCAGCGAAAACTGAGGAAAACATCATCTTAAAAAAAGATGAAAAGAACGAGCCTGTAAGGCTTGACAACAGCGGCGCAGAGGGATATACTGAAAAGGTCGTGAACGTAACGGCTGAAAAGGCCGCAAGGGGCGTTATTTTTGAAGTTTGCAGAGGAAACGCTCCTATGCTGTCAAGGGTGAATATCGACCTTGAGGAGGGAGCTGAGGTGAAGCTCGTTATGCTTCTTGAGCCGTCGGAAAACGGACTTGTGCGACATGAGGTCAGGGCGGAATGTGGGGTAAATTCCCATATCCACATTATGACTATTATGATAGGCGGAGGAGATATCTACAGCGACGATCATGTTACCCTAAGCGGTGACGAAGCGAGGTTTGACGCTGACACCGCTTATCTGGGGAAAAATTCACAGACTATAGACTATAACATAGTGGCTGATCATTTCGGCAAAAAGACGGAGAGCCTTATCACTGTGAACGGCGCTTTGACGGACAGTGCAAAAAAGGTTTTCAGAGGAACGATAGATTTTAAGAAAGGCTCTGCGGACTCTGTTGGCAGCGAGAACGAAACTGTGCTCATGCTTGGGGACGATGTTGTGAACAAAACTGTTCCGCTGATACTTTGTGCAGAAGAAAACGTTGAGGGTACTCACGGAGCGACTATAGGCGAGCTTGACGCTGACACTATGTTCTATTTTGAGAGCAGGGGCATTGACAGAGAAACTGCCGAGAAGATAATGGCTTACGCCGCTGTTGAAAGGCTTATCCATATGGCTGAGGACAGCGAATTTGCGGCGGAGGCTGAAAAAGCCATGGGAATAAAAACTGACACAGAGGAATGAGATAGATGCAAGGATACAAGACGGATTTTCCACTTCTTATGCAGGATAAAACGGTTTATATCGACAACGCTGCAACTGCACAGCGACCGAAATGCGTTATTGATGCTGAAAACGATTTTTACACCTGTCACAATGCAAACCCTCTCCGTGGAATTTATGAGCTGAGCGTTCAGGCAACGGAGGATTATGAGAATGCACGAAAGGCAGTGCGTGACTTTATCGGTGCGAAGTCTGTGCAGGAGATAATTTTTACACGCAACACCACAGAGAGCATAAATCTTGTGGCATACAGCTATGGGCTTTTCAATTTGAAAAAGGGCGACGAGGTGGTGGTTTCCATAATGGAACACCACAGCGACCTTTTGCCGTGGCAAATGGTTTGCAGGCAGACGGGTGCGGAGCTTAAATTCCTTGAATGTGAAAAGGACGGCAGTCTTGACCTTAACAAAGCTGAGGAACTTATAACAGACCGCACCAAGATAGTTGCTGTTACGCAGCTTTCAAATGTGCTTGGCAGAGAATATCCTATAGAAAAGCTTGCAGAAATTGCACACCGCAAGAACGCCGTTATGGTGGCAGACGGTGCACAGAGCACGCCGCATATTGCGGTGGACGTGAAAAAGCTTGGGGTGGATTTCTTTGCATTTTCAGGTCACAAGCTTTATGGACCTATGGGCATAGGCGTGCTTTACGGCAGGCGTGAGTTGCTCGAAAAAATGCCGCCGTTTCTCACAGGCGGCGAGATGATAGATTCGGTGTCAAGGACTTCGGCGGTGTATGCTGAACTGCCCCATAAGTTTGAGGCTGGCACTGTCAATGCGGCAGGCGCAGTGGGACTGAAATCGGCTATAGACTATGTGAAAAGCGTGGGCTTTGAGGAAATACACAAGAGAGAGCTTGAAGTTTCGGCGTATGCCTTTGAGAAAATGAAAGAGATTGCTCACATAAATATACTTGGTTCGGAGAAAGCTGAGGAGCATAATGGTATTTTGACTTTTACTGTGGACAATGTTCATCCACATGACGTGAGCGAGATACTTGCGGCAGACGGCATTGCGGTCAGGGCAGGTCATCACTGCGCACAGCCGCTGCTTGAATACCTTGGCTATCGTTCAACAGTGAGGGCAAGTTTTGCTTTTTACAATACCAAAGAGGACGCAGACAGATTTTTAGACAGTCTTTCAACTGTTAAGGAGCGAATGGGTTATGGAAAATAGAAATTTTTACAATGAGATACTAACGGAGCACAATATGCACCCTGATTTCAAGCATGATATAGAGGACGCAGACATTGTGCTGGACGGGATAAATCCAAGCTGCGGCGACGAGATACAGTTAAAGCTGAAAACTGACGGGGATATCATTACGGACGGGGCTTTTGTTGGTGACGGCTGTGCAATATCTCAGGCTTCAACGGATATAATGCTTGGGATGATAATAGGTCAGAGCAAGGAAAAGGCTTTGGAATATGCGGATATTTTCATGAGAATGATAAGGGGCGAGGCGTCTGACGAAGAGATAGACAGCCTTGAAGAAGCTTCTGCCCTCAGGGATATTTCCCATATGCCTGCGAGAGTAAAGTGTGCAATGCTTGGCTGGCGGACGCTTTCTGAGGCGCTGAAAGGTAAATAGGGTATAAAAATGCCGCTGAGAGAGTTCTCAGCGGTCTTTTTCTATTCTGCCTTAGAAGAAGTTTCTTTCTTCGTCTTGCTGTCAGCCTTTGAACTATCATTCTTTTTGCTCTCAGCGGATTTTTCTTCCGTGTCCTTTATGGAACTTGCAAGGTGGGTGAAGTCGGGGAGCTTATCCCTTGTTAGAGTGAGATTGTTGTTATACATCTTGATAAGCTCGGCGGCGGTGTTGTTTTCTTCAGCAAGCTTGCCGTCATCGGTCATAAGATAATTTCCGCCCCATTGACCTATGAACGCCCACATGGCTTTTTCGTCTGCAATGCTCTGTATGTCAGGGAAGCTTCCACATTCGCTCATTGCAATAGGCTTGTTCTTTGATATGCTTTGCAGGAAAAGCATTATGTTCACCTGTGCGTCCTTATTGCCGTCGTCATAAACATCGCAGGAAAGCACGTCGCAGTATTCGTCGCCCACATACCAATCGGCATTCTGCGCTGACCATACCCATATGAGATTGTTCAGCTTGTGGTATTTCGTCTGACGCTCGTACATAAGCTTCCAAAGCCATTTGTAGGCTTCCTTGTCATTGCCCCACCAGAAATCGCCGTTGCTGGCCTCGTGGAGCGGTCGCCAAAGCACTGCTATTCCCTCATCACGGAGGGTGGAGAGTTTCTCAGATATGGTGTCGATATCCTGAACGACAGCAACACATTCTTTGCTTACCTTGCCGTCCTTTTGAAGCTTTTTGATATCCTCAAGGCTGAGTTCTGCGATATTTTCCTTTGTAACTGCCTTTTTGATGTCAAAATCCGTCTGGTCGGCATAATATTCACGCTTGTCGTCAGGGGCAGCCCAGTGCCACATATAGCCCACTATGCCGTCCTTTGAAGCCCAATCCATGGCGATGTTCATCTCGGTGTCGGTGGTAATGCTGTCCTTTTCAGTGGCAAGCATAAGGTCGCCAAAACGTATTGCAGGGTATTTTCCTGTGGTTTTGTATATCATGTCTGTTTCAGCAGATGTGCCGATGGTGTCATGCTGACCCAAAAGCACCTGCTTGCCGTAGCTTTCGCAAAGATACTGATAAAGCGCTTTTGCATTGTAGTCGGAGTCTTTGTTTGAAAGAGCAGGCTTTGATATAGTAAGGTCAAGCTTTGATATATCCTCGCTTGCAGTGAGGGTCAGGCTGTCAACGTCAAGTCCGCCGTCCACAGGGATAACGGATATTGCCGTCTTGCCTTTTTCTATGTAGATATTCTTGAAAGTCACCTTTTCAAACTTGCCCGAGCCGCTGGCTGAGAAATCCTGAAGCTTTTTGCCGTTCACAGCTATGCCGTTCACGCACGGCACATCGGAAGCCACTGTTATGGTAAGGTCATAATACTGTGAGTCGGTAAGCTCGATCTCTCTTGACCAATCTTCCTCAGCGGAAATGTTCGTCACATAACCCTTGCCCTTGTAGCCCTTGCGGTCGCTTTTTACTTTCGCCTTGCCTGAAACTGAGCCTGTTTCGGCTTCAACGCTTTTTGAAAACTTCACATAAGGTATGGCGTTTGCCACGATCTTTGTTTCTTCGTAGCTTTTTAAAGCCTGCTCGTCAGCCTTGCTGTCATCGTTTGTCTGTTTTTTTGTTGTGGTTACAACAGATGTTTTTTCGGGGGCGGTCATGCTCTCGTTTCTGCCTATCTGCACTCCGCAGCCTGACAGCGTGCAAATTGCTGCAACAGCCGCTGCCATTATCCGATAATGTCTCATTTCAATATCCTCTCAAATTTTGTCTTTTGCTCAGAATGTGAGCGTGTATGTTTTACCTGTTTCCGTGTCAAACTCCGCTGCGCCGTCTGTGTACAAGGTCTGTACATCGCTGCTTGCAGTGTGTACCTTTACGCTGTCGCACACTATCCTGCACTTTTTTCCGCACCTTGAGTGAATGTGGCAGGCTGTTATCTTTGAGTCTTTCCACTCAAGGTCGATAACAAAGCCGCCTCTTGCACAAAGTCCTTTGAAGCTGCCCTCCGACCATTCTTTCGGCAGTGCAGGCAAGAGAATTATCTCGCCGTTCTCGCTTTGCAAAAGTGCTTCTGTGATACCGGCAGTTCCGCCAAAGTTTCCGTCTATCTGGAAAGGCGGGTGCATATCGAACATATTCTCGCTTGTGGAGTTTGAAAGAAGTGCTATAACATTTTCGTACACTTTTTCACCGTCAAAAAGTCTTGCCCAGTGGTTTATTATCCATGCCCTTGACCAGCCTGTGTGTCCGCCACCGTGTGAAAGACGTCTTTCAAGGGTAGCCCTTGCGGCTTTGGCAAGCTCAGGGGTCTTTCGCATTGTTATGATGTCAGCAGGATAGAGTGCGAAAAGCTGTGAGATGTGCCTGTGACCGGGCTCGACCTCGTCATAGTCCTCTGCCCATTCCATTATCTGACCGTATTTGCCTATCTCAGGTGCAGGAAGTCTGTCTCTGGCTTCAAGGACTTTCTTTCTGAAACCTCCGTCAGTTTCAAGTATTTTTGAAGCTTCCGCAACGGCAGTGAAAAGCTCATAGATTATCTGGCTGTCCATAGACGGACCTATGCAGATAGAGCCTTTTGAGCCTGAAGCTGTGAGATAGGTATTCTCAGGGGAAACTGACGGGCAGGTAACAAGTCTGCCCTTTTTGTTTTCGATAAGGAAGTCAAGGAAAAATTCTGCCGCTTCTTTCAGGGTGTCATATTTCTCGCTGAGAAACTCTCTGTCCTGAACATAGAGATAATGCTCCCATATGTGCAGGCAGAGCCATGCCGCACCCATTGGCCATTGTGTTCCGGGTATCCACAAGTCCTGCGGTGCGGTGTCGCCCCATATGTCGGTGTTATGGTGACAGACAAAGCCACGGCAGCCATACATATTCCTTGCGGTCTTTCTGCCGTTTGGACGGAGCTTCTCGATATGGTCGATAAGAGGCATATGAAGCTCTGAGAGATTACAGTTCTCTGCACACCAATAGTTCATTTCGGTGTTTATATTAATGGTGAATTTACAGCCCCAAGCAGGCCACATATCCTTGTTCCAAATGCCTTGGAGATTTGTAGGCAGGGTCTTTTCTCGGCTGCCTGCAATAAGAAGATATCTGCCGAAATTGTGATACATTTCAATAAGCTTGTTGTCGGGATCGCCCTCTTTCACAAGAGCAAGTCTTTCGTCTGTAGGCAGGGTGGAATTACCTGAGCTGTTGTCGCAAAGGGAGATATTCGCACGGTCATAGTATGACTTGTAGTCTGCGATATGGTCAGCTTTAAGCTGTGCATAGGTTTTTTCCTCGGCTCTTTCAACGTCAAAGACAGCCTGTCCCTTGTAATCCTCACAGCGGTAGCTTGTCTGTGCGCCAAGGAGGATAGTCACCTCGTCGCAGTCCTCACAGGTTATGAAGCTTCCATATGGGTAGACCTTTCCGCCCTTGTGGAGTACCTTTATATAAGCGGCAAAGTTTATGCCGTCCTCTGAGCCACATCCACCGTAAAAGAGGATATCGTTGTCATGCACAGGCGAGTTGTCATCAAAATAATCATCTCTGCCGTCAATGCGTACACGGACGCTTATCGCTTTTTTCTCGGAAGCCGTTATGTGCATAACAAGCACCTGATCGGGCTGTGAGATAAACATTTCTCTTGTGTAGTCAACGCCGTTTATGGCATATTCTGTGGAGCAGACAGCGGTGTTAAGGTCAAGGCTTCTGCTCTTGAAGTCACATTCGCTCTCTTTATAATGTATAACGTTCATGTCGCCAAGGGGCATATAGTGCCTTTGATTTACAGGCGTGCCGCAGAAAGCGTCATAGATTATTTTTTCAGCCTCGTTTATTTTCTCCTCAAAAAGCAGTTTTCTCACTTTTTCGAGATTAGGCAGTGCGGACTTATTATTTCTTTCACGGAAACCGCCCGACCAGACGGAGTCCTCATTGAGCTGAATCCTCTCTTCAAGTGGCTGAGAGAACACCATTGCGCCTATCCTGCCGTTTCCAAGGGGCAGTGCTTTGTTCCAATCGTCTGCAGGGGTCTTATACCAAAGAAGTGCGGAAGTATCCATAGCTAATCCTTTCGTTATCTGTATATATCTGTATTTTAATATGGTTGTAGGTTACAATCCCTTATATTATAGCATATTTTGTTTTGGTTGACAAGGGGGAGAGGACTTGTGAGATGCTAGGAAATGTAGTGCTACAATAGATATTGGACAAAATTAAGAAAAAAGAAAAGA
>NZ_QTVE01000022.1:0-25894 GCF_003460465.1 Ruminococcus sp. AF37-20
TATATTTCTATTATACCACATTGTCTAACAAAAGGGGAGCATTTCAGACCGCAGGGTGCTTTATTTATTCTTGATACGTTGTAGGGGACGACGTCCTCGACGTCCCACCCCTTACACAAAAAACTTAACTATGTGATATCTGGATACACCACATAGTTAAGTATGTACGTTCATATTGATTATGCCATTGGTATTACGCCCTTCTGAAAATTCTAGTCGTAAACTCATGCTAAATTGTACTTTGGACTCACGCCTTTCAGTAAAATTCTGTCCGCATAATATAAGCTATTCCATTGGATCTATTTCCTTTCGGTAAAAATAATCTCTAAGTGCAAATTACCTTTCCATTGGATTTATTTCCTTTCAAAATATTAAGTTATGCCTCAGTGGATAAAACTTAACGTGCCATCGGACTTAACACCTTTCGTGAAATTTATTGTCAATGAAATTTATTACATTTCCATTGGAATTATCGCCTTTCGCATAATTTCAAGATCTTATGCTTACCATATCAGATAAGCCTTGCTGAAGTAACTGGCGGATTCACCTCCAAATATCAGATGTTCAAAAGCCTTGAGTGCATTTTCATAACGCACCACTCCTTCAGTATTTTATATGATCTTTAGAAAAATCTTAGTCAGTAAATCAAATCGGTAAGAGCATTAAGCTCGTAAATTTCTTGGCGGACTCACTCCATTCTATTTCATGTTCAAGTTCCTTTTGTGCATTTTCATATGCACCACTCCTCGAAATTTATTTGATTTTTATAGCTCTTTGAGCTTTTTATGTTCAGAAGCTAAATTTTACATTGGAATCACTCTTTCAGTTTATTTCTTTACCTCTGAAAAGCTGAAATTGTGCATTGGAAACACTCCTGTCTAAATTTTATTTGCAAACCTTCTGTAACCGATCATGTCGATCACTCCTTATATAAAAGTTGCAAAATATTCAATTGTAAATTTGAGAGTATCCTTAAATTGCAGTAACTCTGTGCTGTGATTAATCCATGAGGCTCTGCAATTTCTTCCTGTGTAAATCATATATGTCTGGATTCCTGTCAGCTCATTCGTCTGCGTCTTGATCCTTTTTTACTTTAAGAAATTGCCGAGCCTATGGATACTCTCCTGGATCTCTGATGCGTCCATTGGACTCGCTCCTTTCATATCTTATTAGGTATCCGATGAGCCTGCCCGCCTGCTGAACTGTAGTGTACCTAGTGTCGGGTATATGCTGTGTCCACCGATCTGCCTGTGATATATAAGGAAAACCTCTCGCCTCACTTTGCTTTGCCGTGCCCTCTGAAATCGTTACTGTATCGTCAGACCGTTGACCGTTTCAGCGAACCCTGTTGTCTGCTTTTGTTTGGCTCTTTGTTTTTCCTTGACTATACTATACCACATCTTTTAGCACTTGTCAATAGTTTTTCTCAACTTTTTTGTATATTTTATATTTAATATTACTTTTACAAAATGCGCTTGACTTTGATTTTGCAGTGTAGTATAATTAAAGTGTTGCGGTGGTCAGAAACAGTCTTTCTGTTCTGATTTTTTCGATATATCCCACTCAGAAAGTGCCGATATACCGCACAAGATCATGTTAGGAGGATAATTATGGATAACGAGTTTCTGCCGGACCTCTACGAGCTGGAGGACGAAAATGGTAATAAGCAGACTTTTGAGCTGTTGGACGCAATGGAATATGGTGACGAGAAGTATTATGCTCTCACTCCTTATTATGAGAACGGTGACGAAGCCCTTGAAGATTCAGGCGACGTTGTGATACTCAAGGCTGAGTATGACGAGAACAATGACGAGATACTTGCTTCTATCGAAGATGATGACGAGTATGAGAAGATCGGTCAGATGTTCATGGAGCGTATCGATGAAATGTTCGAGTTTGACGATGAGGACGAAGACGATGATTGCGGCTGTGGCTGCGGTTGTCACGATCACGACCACCTGTCATAAGAAAAATATCTCAGCATATAGGCTTGTCAATATGTAAAATGTACAATTTTATGTACTTTGATTTGCTGAAATTACCTATTGATATTATGGATATGTTGTGATATACTAAATAACAGAAAAAGTTTCCTGCCTTGTGCGAACAAGCACAGTTATTATAAATCCAACACTTCTAAAAAGGGATTCAGACTCTGGAAATGGATTGCAGACCTCCCGAACGAAACCGCATTTGCCGTTTCGGAAACGGACGAAGGGAGCGTGAAGCTTTCAGGCTGTTTTACCCACCCTGCTTTTATAGCGGGTTTATCGGCTGTGCGACGGCAAGGCGGCTTTTACTTAAACACTGAGCGTACCGATTTTTCGGTACGCTTTTTTGTGTCATAAAAACCATGTCGGCATAAAATGAGATAACGGAGCGTCTGCAGTGATCGTATGACAGTGGGTGACGCAGCCGAAGATCTGCGTCCGCAGGGCAGCCCGTTGTCATTTACTGCAGGACGTTTCGTTTATATAGAAAAAAGCCGCTGTGCCTGTGGGCATAACGGCTTTCTTCTTGTCAGATAAATAAATTACTTTCGCTAGTATGTTCAGCGGTGGCTGATAATGCCTTTTCCGCTGGATATTTGCTGTTTATGTATTCGGCGGCAACGAAAATAAATTCGCTGTTAGTGGGGTAGTGGTCAGGTCTTATGGCGAAATTACCGAATATCTCGGCTTTGTCTTTGTCCTGAGCCTTTTCCCAACCGATCCTTATGGCGGTGCGCATGTTTCTTTCAACGCTTACTGTGGTTACTCCATGTGCCGCCGCTATCTCTGGATAAATGACCTTTGTAACACGTCTGTTGGCTTTGTCTGTCGTAAGAGCCATTTTTATTGCCTCTTTGATGTAGCCATAGCCGTTATAATTTGGAGTTATGCACAATCTCTTCATCACGGTGGATATAGCAGATTGTATGTCGCCATTGGTGTACCACTCGTCAGTGCTTCGTGTTATTGTGATGTTCGGATCTGCAGAATCGTCAGGACACTGAAGCGCTCTGAGTGCGTTTTTGATATCCGCACAGCTTAGAGGACTTTTTATTATCCTGTCTGCATATTTTGCAAGTCCATTGTTTCCATTGTTGGTTTTTCTGCCGGAAAGCATGATTATTTTCAGCTTAGGACAAGCCCCTTTGAGATTTTTGCACAGCTCGTAGGGAAACTCCGTTATTTCTGAAATTATCAGAAAATCAGGCTTGCTTTTAAGTGCCTCAAGCTGTATCTCCAGTGGATTGTAGTCTGACTGAGCAACACTGTACCCCTGTTTTTTCAGATAGTCTGCCACCTTCATGCCAGTCTGATTGAGGCTTCCGACAAGGATTTTGATCACGTCTTTTTTACACATTTTAATTCTTCCTCCAATTTTTTTATTTTTTAACTTTATACTACACTTGCAGTATAACATTTTTACGGTATAATTTCAAGTTTTTTACTTAATTTTCTTGCTTTTTGTACTATGTTTTAAGAAACACGCAACAATCTATACATAGTAAATAAACAAATGTCGGTTATGACTAAATTTCGATTGAGATAATTGTGCAAATATTGTAATTAGCACAGAGAAAATATGCTTTTGTGTCGTTTAAATCAATATATTATATGAATAAATTGACAATTCACTATATTTTACATCAACTTTACATTGTTATGAAAGCTTATTCTATGTAGAAAAAAGTCGAAAACGCCAGCAAAGATTGCTATATGATTAATAAAATATTAAGATAAATGTATGATTTTATATTTGTTAATATTTGCGAAATAATATAGAAATATATAAGTGAACGGTATTTTTACATGGCTTTTACAAAATATAATTTCTTGACAAAAGCTTTATTGCGTGGTAAAATATACGGGAGGATCATTGCAAAAAACATGGTCAGCAGCTTTTTTGTGCCACCAGTTTTCAATGATGTCTTTGTAAAAAATTATAGATCATGTTGAGGGAGGCGACGTCGTTTTATGAAAAAAGACGTTATCAATTACATTTGGACAGATAAGAAAAGAACGATTTTTGGTCTGCCTGTATCATTTACAAGATATTTTCTCACAGAAGATAAGTTTATAACACGCAAGGGTTTTCTCAGCATAGAGGAAGACGAGATTGACCTTTATAGGGTCATCGACAAAAAGCTTGTCCTGCCGTTCGGACAAAGAATGTTCGGCTGTGGCACAATAGTAATGAATGTCAAAGACGTTGATACGCCTGTTAAGGAAGTCAAGTCCATAAAAGCACCAAGAGATGTGCTTGCACAGCTTGATAAGTATATCAATATAAATCGTGATAGATACCGTGTAAGGGGCAGAGATATGGTCGGCGGTGACGGCGGTCATTGCCATGATCATGATGATTTTGATATCCATGACGATATCATATAAAGTTCTATAAGAATAAGGGGCTTTCGCAGATCTTTCTGTGAGAGCCTTTTTTGGAGAGGAAAGTGTGAATGTTTTCAAAAGAGTATTTTCAGTCCCTTGAAAGCTCGTGGGACAGGCTCAAGACCTGTGAAAAGCCCATATTCATATACGGCATGGGCGATGGAGCGGAAAAGCTTCTTGATGAATTTGATAGACTTGGCATAAAATGCACAGGTGTTTTTGCAAGCGACGATTTTGTCCGTGGACAAAGCTTCAGAGGGTTTAAGGTGCAGACTTTCTCACAGGTGCAAGCGCAGTTTGGGAATATCACAGTTGTGCTTGGCTTTGGCACGAGCCTGCCTGAGATAATGGAGCGTATCGACAATATTGAAAAGAGCTGCGAGGTCATAGTGCCGGAAATGTGCGTTGCAGGCGATGAAAATTTCAGCAAGGAAAAGCTTCTTTCAATGTATTCTCAGGCTGAAAAAGCTTACCGCCTTTTTGATGATGATATTTCAAAGCTTACCTTTGAAAAGCTGACAGCGTTCAAGATAACAGGCAAGCTTTCTTATCTCCGTGAGATATTTACGGATAAGGACAAGATAACCGAGATACTTCCCCTTGGAGAAAACGAGATATACTGCGACTTGGGAGCATACACAGGCGACACTGCCGCAGAGCTTATCTCACGCACAGGGGGAAAGTATGAGAGAATATATGCCCTCGAACCTGAGAGAAAAAACTTTCAGAAATGCCTGAAAAATCTAAAAGCCTATGATAATATAAGCCTTTACAATGCCGCCGCATGGAGCATTGATACCGAGCTTTATTTTGCAGGTGGCGCAGGCAGACAGGGCAGAGTAGATACCGCAGGAAAAAAGGTTCGTGCAAGAAGTCTGGACAGCGTTCTTGCAGGCAAAAAATGTACCTATATAAAATATGACGTTGAGGGAGCAGACTTAGAAGCTATCAAAGGCAGTGAATATACCATTTCACGCTATGCTCCCAAAATATGCAGTGCGTTGTATCACAGACCATATGATTACATCACCCTGCCTCTGTATATAAACAGCCTTTGCAAAGGATACAAATTCTATATCCGTCAGGAAAGATACTACCCCGCATGGGAAACAAACCTTTTCTGCGTTCATGATAAATAAGGAGAAAAATAATGAGTATAACAGTAAGCCTTAACGATAACTGGAAAATGAAAAAAGCAGGCTCGCAGGAGAGCTTTGACTGCAAAGTGCCATGCTCTGTATATAAGACCCTGCTTGACTATAAAAAGATACCCGACCCATATTATCGTGAGAACGAGTATATCTCAACACAGATATGTGATGATGATTACGATTTTGAAACTACATTCACCGCAGACAAGGCCGCAGTGGAGTGCGAGCATACTGTCCTGCACTTTGACGGCATTGATACCATAGCAAACGTCTGTCTCAACGGCATTCACCTCGGCAGAGTGAACAATATGCACAGAGTGTGGGAGTTTCCTGTCCATGGTATTATCAAAGAGGGGGACAACACTCTCACAGTGAAAATAACCTCGCCAAACAGATACATAAAAGAAATGGACGAAAAACGTCACCTTTGGGGCGTTGACTCCACCATGACAGGCTATACACATATAAGAAAAGCCCATTGTATGTTCGGCTGGGATTGGGGTCCAATGCTCCCTGACATGGGAATATGGCGCAGTGTATCCCTTATCGTCCCAGATGCAGGGCGTATACTTGACGTTTACTACAGCCAAAAGCACACCGATAACAAAGTGACTTTGAAAGCCCTTTTGCATATAGAAAACCACGGCTGTAAAAAAGCTATGGTGGAAATATCCGACCCGCAGGGCAATATCGCCGCAAAATCCGACATAAGCCTAGAGAAAAGTTCAGAATATTATGAAACAGAGCTTGTGATAAACGACCCTCAGCTTTGGTGGGTGAACGGCTATGGCGAACAGCCACTCTATAGCTGTGCCGTGACTTTGTATGATGAAAACGACGCTTGCACAGATAAAAATACACAGCGCATAGGTCTTAGAACTTTAACTGTCAGCCGTGAAAAAGATCAGTGGGGCGAGGAATTTTGTTTCATAAACAACGGCGTGAAGATATTTGCCATGGGCGCAAACTATATCCCCGAAGACCAGATAGTCACACGCTGTAACGAGGAGAAAACAAGAAAGCTCCTTGCAGACTGCAAGGCCGCAAACTATAACTTTATAAGAGTGTGGGGAGGCGGTTATTATCCTGACGAGTATTTCTATGACTACTGCGACGAGAATGGTATCATAGTATGGCAGGACTTTATGTTCGCCTGCTCTGCATATCTGCTCACAGAGGAGTTTGAAGAAACTGTCCGTGGGGAAGTTCGTGATAATGTTATCCGCCTGAGAAACCACCCGTCCCTTGGTCTGTGGTGCGGCAACAACGAGATAGAATCCGCATGGGAATATTGGGGTCTCCCCGAGGACGAGGAAGCAAAGCGTGACTATCTTATCATTTTTGAGGATATTATCCCACAGGTGCTTAAAGCCTATGACCCATGCGAAAACACCTTCTATTGGCCGTCATCACCTTCATCAGGGGGAGGCTTCAAGGACGCTTCCTCAAACCATGCAGGGGATATGCACTATTGGGACGTTTGGCACAACTTCAAGCCTATCGAAGCGTTCAGAGAGTTTTATTACCGCTTCTGCTCAGAATATGGCTTTGAAAGCCTGCCTGATATAAAGACCTGCCGTGCCTTTGCCGGCGAAACCAAGGGCGACTTTGACCTTTGCTCACCGGTTATGGCGGCACATCAGAAGTGCGTTCAGGGCAACGAGAAGATAATGTACTATCTCGCTCAAATGGTAAGATATCCATATGATTTCAAAAAGCTCATCTATTCCTCACAGCTCGTTCAGGCGGATTGCATACGCTCGAATGTTGAGCATATGAGAAGAGCAAGAGGCAGATGTATGGGCTCTGCCTATTGGCAGGTGAACGATTCAAACCCTGTTATCTCATGGTCAAGTATCGACTATTTTGGCAGGTGGAAAGGTCTGCATTATTATGCAAAGCGTTTTTACGCTCCATGCCTTATCTCCTGCGACGATACCCATAGAAAAAAGCCTGTCCTTAACATATCCAACGAACGCATGACAGCCTTTGAGGGCATAGTAAGATGGACGCTTAGAAACAATAAAGCTGAAATTCTGCAAAGTGGAGAAAAATACGTGAACGTTCCGGCTCTTACCGCACAAAACGTCCTTACTATCGACCTTTCAGACGAGCTTAAAAACCGTACCGACCCTCGTGAAAAATATCTGGAATATTCCATTATGGAAAACGGCAAGGTGTTGAGCTTTGGCACAACCCTCTTTGTGCGCCCGAAAGAATTTACCTTCCTTGAGCCAAAGATAACCTACGGCATATCAGAAAGCGAGGATAAATTCGCCCTGACATTCTGTGCTGAGAATTACGCCAAAAGCGTCTGCCTCAGCCTAAAAACCGCAGATTGCGTTTTCTCTGACAACTGGTTCGATATCCACGGAAAAGAGCCTGTTACCATAATGATAGACAAAGCCTCCCTCAGCAGAAAAATGACAGCGCAGGAGCTGTCCGAGGAGCTTGAGATAATGCACAATTAGGGCTGTGACACTATGTTGCCGGCATGGAAAATTTGATGTTTATAAACACGCAATGCTTGTGCTTTGCAAATGTACATATCAAGCTATCCTGCGTATAAGTAGCCTGAAATAAAATTTTAGGAGGAACTGCTTTGAAAGTAAAACTAAGCAAATACTTGAAGCCCTATGCACTGTTTGCGGTGCTGACACCTCTATCCATGGTGGGAGAAGTGCTGGGCGACCTTCTCCAGCCAAAGCTTATGTCAAAAATAGTTGACGATGGCGTGCTGGGTCAGGATATGGATCTTATCATAAGAACGGGACTTCTCATGCTCCTTGTTCTTATAGGCGGCGGAGCTTGCGGAATTGCGGCTTCTGCATTCGGTGGGATAGCTTCCCAAAGCTTTTCACGAGATCTGCGTGTGGACGTTTTTAAACGTGTCATGGGGCTTTCATTTGAACAGACCGACAAGTTCACAACAGGCTCATTGGTAACACGTCTTACAGCGGATATAACCGCCATTCAGCAAATGGTGGACTTCATGCTGAGAATGTTGGTGCGTGACAGCCTGCTGTTCTTCGGCGGAATAATCATGATGCTCACTCTGAATGTTCGCTTTGGAATAATAATCCTATGTGCCTTGCCTGTTGAGATAATCATGATGATAATAATTCTCAGAAAGGCAAACCCATACTATTCTATCGTTGCAAAACGTCTTGACACCGTAAACTCTGTGGTTCAGGAGAACGTCACAGGCGCAAGAGTAGTAAAAGCCTATGTGAGAGAGGATACAGAAGAAAAGCGTTTTGACGATGCAAATATAAGCCTTATGGAATCAAACCTCCGTGTTCAGACCCTTATGGCTATCCTTCAGCCGCTTCTTATGATAATACTCAATCTGTCTGTTATTGCCGTTATAGTTATAGGCGGCTGGCAGGTGCAGGCACAAGCTATGAAGGTCGGTGAGGTCATGGCGGCTATTACATATCTTACGCAGGTACTGCAGGGTGTAATGATGATGTCAATGATGTTCCAGACTCTTGCAAAGGCTTCCGCATCTGCAAACAGATTGAGAGAAGTCCTCGAAACTGACCCTGTTATAAAAAGCGGTAGCGTTTCCCTTTCAGATAAAACAGGCGGCACAGTGAGCTTTAAAAACGTTTCATTCTCCTATCCTGAAACCAAGGGCAGACCTGTTATCTCAGACCTTACCCTTGATATAAAGTCAGGCGAGAGCGTCGCCATACTAGGTGCAACTGGTTCGGGAAAATCCTCCCTTGTGAACCTTATCCCAAGATTTTATGACTGCACAGCAGGAGAAGTCCTTGTTGACGGCGTAAACGTCAAGGACTGCAAGCTTGACGAGCTTAGAAAGAAAGTTGGCATAGTCCTGCAAAAGAGCGAGCTTTTCTCAGGCTCAGTTGAGGACAACATAAAGTGGGGTGACAAAAACGCTGCCCATGAGGAGGTCATCTCCGCCGCACAGGCAGCTCAGGCTGACGAGTTCATTCAGAAAATACCTGCAGGCTATGAGGGCATGATAGCAGAAAAGGGTGCTTCACTGTCAGGCGGTCAGAAGCAAAGACTTTCTATCTCAAGAGCGGTACTTAAAAAACCTGAGATACTCATTCTTGATGATTCCACCTCCGCCCTCGACCTTGGCACAGAAGCAAAGCTCCGTGCCGAGATAGACCGCAAAATGAACGGCACTACCCTTATCATAATCGCACAGCGTATCCAGAGCGTAAAATCATGCGACAGGATAGCCGTCCTTGACCACGGCAAGCTTTGTGCCTGCGATACTCATGAAAATCTGCTAAAGACCTGCGAGGTATATCAGGATATCTACGCTTCACAGGTAAAAACGTCAGGAGGTGAAGTGTAATGCCTCCAATGCCTCCAATGGGACCCGGCGGAAGAAAACCGGGCGGACCTCACGGTGCAAGGCTCACAATGGAAAAGCCTAAGGACGCAAAGAACACCCTTAAAAAGCTTATAGGCTATATAGGCAGGAACAGATATCTGTTTTTCGCTCTTATCGGTGTAATGCTCAGTATAACTCTGCTCAATCTTGCCGCACCGTCAATACAGCAGATAGCTATAGACTGCATTACTCTCACCAAAAAGAAAACAAGCGTTGACTTTGGTGCGCTTGGCAAAACGCTCATAGGTCTTGGGGCAGTTTATCTCCTGTCCTCTGTTTTCACCTATATGCAGGGAATATTCTCTGCAAAGCTTTCACAGTACACAGTAAAGACCATGCGTAAAGACTTGTTCTCAAGCCTTGTAAGACTTCCTATAAAATATCTCGATACCCACAGTCATGGCGATATAATGAGCCGTATGACAAACGACGTCGAGAATATCTCCACAACTATCTCTCAGTCTATAGGCTCGCTCATCTCAGGCGTGCTTACAATTGTGGGAACAGTTGTCATAATGCTTCTGTATTCACCGCTTCTTACCCTTATCTCACTGTCTACAGTGTTCCTTACCATATTCGTTTCAGGCGTTCTCACAAAGTATATGAAGAAATACTTCATCAAACAGCAGGTGCTTCTTGGCGAGATAAACGGCGAAGTGGAAGAAATGGTCGTTGGTTATAGAACTGTGGTTTCCTATGGCAAAGAGCAGGACGCTGTTGACAAGTTCGAGAAAATGAGCAACAATCTGAAAAAATGTGGCATAAAAGCTCAGATATTCGGTGGTGTAATGGGTCCTTGCATGAACTTAATATCCAATTTCGGCTTTATCCTTATCGCTGCATTTGGCGGCTGGTTCGCAATAAAAGGCTTTATAACAGTGGGAACTATTCAGGCTTTTATACTCTATTCAAAACAGTTCTCACGTCCTATCAATGAGATTGCAAATCAGTTTGCAAATATCCAGACTGCAATAGCAGGTGCAGAGCGTATCTTTGAGGTCATGGACGCTGATAAGGAAACTGACGAGGGCAAGGCTGACTTTGAGGTGGAAAACGTCAAAGGCGATATCGACTTCAAGCATATCGACTTCTCGTATGTTCCTGAAAAGCAGGTGCTGAAAGACCTTGATCTTGAAGTAAAAGCAGGTCAGAAAATAGCCATAGTCGGTGCAACAGGCTCAGGCAAGACCACCATAGTAAATCTTCTCACAAGATTTTATCCCGTTGACAGCGGTGAGATAACCATAGACGGTCAGAGCATTTACGATATCCCGAAAGACAAGCTCAGACGTTCCATAGCCATAGTTTTGCAGGATACAGTGCTTTTTAAGGACACCATAGAGGAGAATATCCGCTACGGCAGAGAAAACGCCACCCTTGATGAAATAAAGGCGGCGGCAAAGTTTGCGAACGCAGACGAGTTTATAGAAAGACTTTCCGAGGGTTACGACACAGTGCTTGCCGAGGGCGGCTCAAACCTTTCACAAGGTCAGCGTCAGCTTCTCTCCATAGCAAGAGCAGTGCTTGCCGACCCGAAAATACTTATTCTTGACGAAGCCACTTCCTCGGTTGATACCAGAACTGAGATGCACATTCAGTCCGCAATGGTGGCTCTTATGAAAAACAGAACCTCCCTTATCATCGCTCACCGACTTTCCACTATTCGTGACGCCGATAAGATAGTCGTTATCGACGGTGGACGTGTTGCAGAGCAGGGTAGCCATGAGGAGCTTATCGCCGCCAAGGGCTGTTACTACAGACTTTATCAGACGCAGTTCTCAGGCGTTAAGACCTGATACAATGGTGTTTGGAAAACGTATATAGCCAATATCGTACATTCAAACAAATCAAGGCACAGGAAAACCTCTCCTGTGCCTTTTTATGCGCAAAAAAAGGACGGCTCTCATAAGAAAGCCGTCCTTAATGTTATCTGAAATATTACTTTGTAACAAGTGCCAGAGTATCTCTTGCAATGAGAAGCTCTTCGTTTGTTGGGATAACGTAAACCTTTGTCTTAGACTCGTCAGTGGAGATCTCCTTGAGTATTCCACGGCAGAGATTCTTCTCAGCGTCAATGTGGATACCGAGGATATCGAGATTTGAGCAAGCAGCCGCTCTTACCTCAGGTGCGTTCTCACCGATACCGCCTGTGAAGATAACAGCGTCAAGACCGTTCATTGCAGCAGCGTATGAGCCTATGAACTTCTTGATCTGATAAGCAAATATCTCGCTTACGATAAGCGCTCTCTCATTGCCCTCGCTTGCAGCAGCCTGAATATCTCTGTTGTCAGAGCCGATACCAGAAAGACCAAGGAATCCTGACTTCTTGTTCATGTATTCTGTCATCTGGTCAGGTGTGAAGCCCATTTTCTTCTCAACATAGTCAACAGCAGAAGGGTCAACAGAACCGCAGCGTGTGCCCATTACAAGACCGTCAAGAGGAGTGAAGCCCATTGATGTGTCAACAGACTTGCCGCCGTTGATAGCTGTGATAGATGAGCCGTTGCCAAGGTGGCATGAAACTATCTTAAGATCCTCGATAGGCTTGCCCATTACTCTTGCAAGCTCGCCTGAAACAAATCTGTGTGATGTTCCGTGGAAGCCGTATTTTCTTACATGAAGATCAGTGTAGCACTCATATGGCAGACCGTAGAGATAAGCCTTTCTTGGCATTGTTGAGTGGAAAGCAGTGTCGAATACGACTACCTGTGGTGTGCCTGCTGGGATAACTGCCTTGCAGGCTCTCAGTGCAAGAGCGTGTGGGTGGTTATGTACAGGTGCAAGCTCAGCCAGTGAATCGATCTGGTCGATAACTTCGTCTGTTACAAGGCAGGTCTCCTTGAATATCTCAGCACCCTGAACTATTCTGTGACCAACGGCTGATATCTCAGACATAGAGTCGATGACCTTTGTTTCGCCTGATGTGAGTACCTCAACGAGCTTTTCAAAAGCCTCAGTGTGAGTAGGGAAATTGCAATCCTCCTCGATGTGTCTGCCGTCGCCTGTCTTTGCGCTCACATGACCGTCGATACCGATACGGTCGCAGTTGCCCTTTGCGATAACAGACTCGTCCTTCATATCCAGAAGCTGATATTTAAGTGATGATGAACCTGCGTTTACAACTAAGATTTTCATTGGAAAAAATCTCCTCCCGATTATAATATGTCAGATAACGGGCTTGACTTTAAGCCCATAATATCATATACTTATAGTATATCAATATTAATGATAAATTTCAAGAGCTTTTTTCATAAATATACATATTGCACAATTTTTTTACTAGGGCTTAACATATTAGTATCATAATTCGCAGTAAGCTTTTGAAAGACGGAATAAAATAAGCATAGGGTAGAAAGAGGAGTAAAAAATGAAAATTGCGGGAATAGTTGCGGAATATAATCCGTTCCATAACGGACACAAATATCAGATACAAGCCACAAGACAGGCTGGCGCAGAGGGTATCGTCGCAGTAATGAGCGGCGATTGCGTGCAGCGTGGCTCAGCGGCTGTTTTCTCAAAATATGACAGAGCGCAGGCGGCGATAAGAAACGGTGCAGACCTTGTTATAGAACTGCCATGCCCGTTCTCATGCTCAAACAGTGAGGTCTTTGCAAGAAGTGCAGTAAGGCTTCTTGCAGGTCTTGGGGAGGACGTGGTAACGACCTTGTCTTTCGGCTGTGAAAGCGGTGACAGGAACGCCCTTGAACAGGCGGCTGAAATATCCGCAATGCTTGAAAATTCACAGCAGGTCAGAGAGCTTTTATCTCAGGGAAAGACCTACCCGCAGGCTATGTATGAAGCCTCCATAGGTCTTTATGGCAGAACCGCCGAGGAGATATTCTCCACACCCAATAACGTTCTTGCAGTGGAGTATATAAAGGCGGCAAAGCGTATAGCCCCATGGCTAGTGCCTTATGCTGTAAAGCGTGAGGCTGTCGCACATGATTCTCAGGCAGAGTCCGGTAATTTCGCTTCGGCTTCTCATATAAGAGAGCTTATAAAAGAGGGAGGCGAGTGGCAGAGATTTGTTCCATATGATTTTGAGGGCTGCAAGCCGTCCTTTACCCGGCAGGCAGGCAGAGAAATGCTTTTCAAGCTTTGTACTGCTTCAAGAGAAGATTTTCTTGCCCTCCCTGACTGCGACGAACACCTTGCCAACAGATTTATGTCTGTCGTAAGCTCCTGCCCTGAAACTATGGATATCTTTGAACAGCGTATAAAGTCAAAGAATATCACCATGGCAAGAGTAAGAAGAATGGTCCTGCACCTTGTTCTCGGCATCAGAAAGGACGATATCAGACAAGTGCCATACGGCAGGATCCTTGCCTTTAACCGCACAGGCACACGCATACTTGCACAGGCTGAGAACAGAACTCTTGAGTATGATACCTCGCTGAAAAAGCTTGAGGATATCTCCGATTATGCAAAGCGTGTTGCTTTCCTTGAAAAGAACGCAGTAAGACTTAGAGAAACAGCGACATACGGCAGATGTATTTCAAACGAGTATACAAGAAAGATAACCATAACCTGAGATAAACAGGAGGGCGGAAAATGAGAAGAATGAAAGGTGCGGCAGGGCTTTTGACAGCTTTGCTCTTGGCTTTTCAGCTTTCGGCGCAGACTTTTGCACTTGCCAACGAGGATAACGGCATAAAAGTCGTTCCCGTAAACTTTACCCATAACGGCTATAGCTATGAGATAGAGGGCGTGACCAAAAGCACAGACGGTGACTATCAGATAAAGTCCCCTGCAAGACTATCCGCCCGAAAGCTCCCATCCACCTATGACCCAAGAAGCTCAGGAGAGATCACAACAGTAAAAGATCAGGCTTCAACAGGTGCTTGCTGGGCGTTCTCAGCCCTTGCCTGCGCAGAGCAGGATCTTATCAAAAAGGGGCTTGAAAACCCCTCCGCAGAATTTTCCGTGCCTGCCTTGGTGCTTTCCTCAAATTCAGGCACAGCCACAGGTAAAGACGATTTCTCATCAGGGGGAAACTGGCTCTTCGCAGCTTCCGCCCTTGCAAATGGTCAGGGACTATGCTATGAGGATTTCGAGCCGTTTTTAGAATTCGGCACAGAGAATATGATAGTTTCCGAAAATAAGAAAAGCGTCAGCGAATACAGGCTGAATTATGTCATGGAGCTTTCAAGCACCACGCAGGTGAAGCGTAAAATAATGGAGCTTGGAGCAGTTTCCGCAAGCTATTTTGCAGGAAATGGCTATATGAATCATAACAATACTGCCTACTATGATCCCGACGCCTCAAAAAACACTATCATAAATCATTCCGTCACAGTGGTGGGCTGGGACGATAACTACAGTAAGGATAATTTCAAATATAAGCCTGCCAATAACGGCGCATGGCTTGTGAAAGGCTCGTGGGGCGCAGATCAGGACAATGACGGCTTCTATTGGGTGTCCTATGACGAAGCCGAGTTCGGACAGTTTTGCTGTTATGACTTTGAAGAAAGCTGTGATAATACATATCACTACAGCAAAATGACAGGCTATGTTGTGAACGCCAGCAACGACGGCTCTGTTTACGGTGCAAATGTTTTCACCGCTAAAGCCGATGAAAAGCTTGATAAAGCAGGCTTTATGTATGTGGGCAAAACGGGCAGTGCGGATTACACCCTAAGCGTCTATACCGACGTTTCCGACAGCGACCCTATAGGCGTCCTTGAAACGCAGATAAGCGGCTCGGTGTCCGCAAACGGCTTTTATACAGTTGACTTTCCCGAGGATATCCTCCTTAAAGAGGGCGAGAAATATTCCATTTCAGTGAAATTCAGCGGCGACAGCGGCAGGGGATATCTCCTTGCAGAAAGCGACCGAACATCAAAGGCACAGTCGGGGCAGAGCTATGTTTCCCTTAATGGCAAATATTGGTCTGACGTTGGAGCAGATAAGACCGACTCCATAGGAAGCCTTTTTATCTATGCTTACACTGACGATACTGCAAAGCCCGATAAAAGTTCACTTGAAAGCACCCTTGCGAAGTACGGCACCTTTGCAGGCTGTGAAAGGGAAGCAAACAACGCCCAAACGGTGCTTGCAGACGAGAACGCTTCTAAAAATGATATCTCAAACGCACAAAAGCTCCTTATTTCCGCCGCAGAAGAACAGGACGAAGCCCTTGTTATAACCACAGAAGCCCAGTGGGAAAGCTTTGCAAAGCGTGTCAGCAGTGGCGAAAGCTTTGAGGGCAAGCTAGTCACCCTTGAAGGCGACCTTGACTTTGACGGGAAAACTATCTCACCCGTAGGCGATTCTGAAAACCCATTCATGGGCTATTTTGACGGCAACGGACACCTTATAAAAAACGCAGTTATCTCCTCAGGGGAGTATTCAGGGCTTTTTGCATACATAAAAAATGGTGCAGAGATAAATAACATTTCCCTGAAAAACTGTATAGTGAAAGGCGATTACGCAGGTGGAGTAGTGGGCTTTTATCAAGGAACAGCCATAAAAGCCTGCACCTTTGACGGCACCGTGTCAGGAGAAGTCTATTCAGGAGGCGTCATAGGAAGACAATCCTGCGGTATCATAACAGAGTGTTCTTCAAACCTAAAGGAAAACAGCTCCGCCATTACAAATGCCTTTATAGGAGGCAGGGATATTGCCGTTTCCGTTGTGAACGCATACGGCTGTTACAGCAATGACAGCGACAGCCTGGTTTCAAGCCTTTCTGCAAAAAATGCACTTTCTCAAGGGGCATATGCAATGAACACCTACGGTGAAAAGTTCAAAGACAGCGCAAAGTGGACAATGGACGGAACTCTTGTGCGCCAGACCTCATATAGCGAGCAGGCTTCCCATAAGATAACATTCTCCGCTGTGGCACAGACCATAGAAGTCTGCACCGACTATGCAGGCAAAGCCGTGTTTCCGAATGTGAACGTTCAGCAGGGCTACACTCTCGGCTGGTATCGTAAAGGCGAACCTGTGAACAGCGACACAGTTTTCACAGAAAACACCACAGTTTCCGCAAAAGTCACCCCAAGTGACAAAGCAAAGATAGATTATATCCTTAACGGTGGCGAAAACAGCCCCCTCAACCCTGATGAGCTTGGCGAGGGCGAAACCGCACAGCTTTCCGCCCCCACAAAAGAGGGCGCACAGTTCACAGGCTGGTATGCCGACTCACAGCTTGAGAGCGAGCCTATAACGTCCGTGAGCTTTTCAGACGGCTCAAAGACGCTTTATGCAGGCTGGAAAGTCAATACCTGCAATGTCGATTTCACCGATATAAACGGCACAGTTTTGTCATCTCAGACCATAGAATACGGCAAAAGTGCCGATCCGCCCAAAGCACCGATCATAAAAGGCAAACGCTTTGCAGGCTGGGATAAAGACTTTTCAAAAGTTACAGCCAATATGACAGTGCAGGCGGTCTATACCGACAGAAAGCTTATAAAAGACTGCGATATATCAGGCTTTAAAACACATATGACATTCACAGGCTATGAGCTTGCTCAAAGCAGTATAACGCTTTCCTATGGCGATACCACTTTGACAAATAATAAAGACTATACCATTGACTATGCCGATAATATAGCCGCAGGCAAGGGCAAAATGATAATAACAGGCATTGGCGGATACAGCGGCACTATAGCCAAAGCATTTGACATTCTTCCAAAGTCCGCCCAATTGACAAGCGTCTATTATGTTGATACGCTCTCCTATACAGGCAAGCCCATAATACCTGACGTTATGGTAACAGACGGAGGAAAATTTCTTCTTCCTGAACATGATTATACTGTTTCCTATAGCTCAAATACAAAAATAGGCGTTGGAAAAATGATCATAAGCTTCATGGGCAACTATCAGGGTACGATAACAAAAACTTTTACCATTTATCCTGCAAAACAGGAGATACAATCTCTGCAAACAAGATATAAAGGCTTTTTTATCGACTTTGCTCAGAAAGGCTCAGCCACAGGATATGAACTGCAATACAGTACACGCTCTGACTTCGCAGGTGCAAAAACCTCTATTATATCCTCAAACAAAACGGATAAAAAGACAGTTTCAAACCTGACGACAGGGAAGAAATATTATGTAAGAGTGCGTTCGTATACAATAGTCGGCGGCAAGCGTTATAACGGCGCATGGTCTGATACAAAGAGCGTGACCACCGCAAAATATGATATTGCCAAAGCTAAGGTAGCAGGCATAAAAAACAAGTCTTTCACAGGCAAGAACATCACCCAAAGCATAACAGTCACATATTCTGGCAAGACCCTTAAAAACGGCACAGACTATACAGTGAAATATTCCGCCAATAAGAATATAGGCACAGCTAAGGTAACAGTAACAGGAAAAGGCTCGTATGGCGGAGTGATAACGAAGTCTTTTGTCATCACCCCTGCAAGGCAGACCATACAAAAGCTCATGCCGGTGAAAAAAGGCTTTTATATAGACTATGCACAGAAAGGCTCTGCTACAGGCTATGTGATATCCTATGCTGAAAATATATCTTTCAGCGGTGCAAAGACAGTTAAGGTGACCTCAAATAAGACCGACAAAAAAACCGTAACAGATCTTAAAAGCCAAAAGACATATTTCGTCCGTGTGAGAAGCTATACAGCCACAGGAGGCAAGACCTATTTCGGACAGTGGTCTGATATAGCCAAAGTTTATACCAAATAATTATCCATGTTATCGGGAGGGATAGCAATGATCACAAAAACAAAGCTTGTAAAAAGAATATTCTCATCGCTCTTGACAGCCGCACTTGCAGTTCCAATGACGGCTCTCACTGCCCATGCAACAGGGGAGGCTTTCTTCTATCCGCCTAAAAACCCCGTCATGACCGATCAGCAGTTTGAAGTGTCCGTGACATTTTCTGCAGATTCAGAGATAGGAAGCGTTCAGGCAAATATCGCCTATGACGATTCCGTTATAGAATTTGTGTCCAGCGACAACGCCTCAGGCGGCGGAGGAGTTCTTACAGTAAACGGATTTCCTGATACCCCCTCTTCAGAAGTGGATTTCAGCTTTACGTTCAAAGGTCTGTCAGCAGGAAATGCAAATATAAGCCTGCAAAGCTGTCAGATATATTCCCCTGATTCAGAGCTTATCGGCTCTCCTACCGCCTATTGTGTCATAACAGTTGGAAGCGATAAGGTGGAAACCAAGACCGAAACAGAAACCACGACCACCACCGAAAAGACCACCACCACTACCACTAAGACAGCCCCTTCAAACGGCATACCCGATAAAGGCGTTCTTACAGCTCTGACAGTGGATAACGGCGAGCTTTCTCCTGCCTTTGCCTATAATGTCTATAACTATACAGTGAACGTTGACAATTCCGTTACCAATGTTGAGATAGAGGGAACAACAGCAAGCCCCTCTGATTACATATGGTATACAGGCACAAGCGAGTGTCAGGTGGGCGAAAATGTACGAACCATAACCGTCACAGACGTTGACGGCAATACCGCCACCTATACTGTCACCATAATAAGAGCCGCAGGCGGAGATGAACAGCAGACCCAGACCGCCCAAAAGAAAGACGGTTCCGATACTTCATCTGCCGTGTCCAAAAACGCAAATGTTATGGACCAGTATAAAAAGATGCTCAATACCGCCCTTGCTATCGTCCTTATTGTCCTTGTTATTGCACTTGTCGTAATAATTATCTGGATAAGAGGAAAGATCAAAGGCGGCAAAAAGGATAAATAAGTTCTGTGTAAAGAGATGATAAACAGCCAAAAGTGGCGTATCAACGTGCTTTTGGCTGCTTGTGACAGCATTTTTCACTCTGCTTACACGAATACACATTTTTTTTACAAAAATCACACAAAAACAAGTATAATTTCGACATCTGCCAGAGTATAATATAAACATGCTGATGGTGATTCAGTTTAGAGAGTGGCTCCAATAGGGGCTGCTTTTTTTTATGCTCCAAAAACTTTTTCCATAAATTCTTCTGTGGAGATGATCCCGCTGCGATTGTATCTGTAAAGACCAAAAAGGCAGTGTTCATCTTCTTTTTTTATTATATTGATTTTTTCCTCTACTCCAAGACTAGCCTCAAACCCCATGTTCTTTACGAGCCGACTTGCACTTTCGCAGGTTATGCCGAAAGGATAGGTGTAAACGTTTGGCTGAAAACCACAGTGTTCATCGCAAAGCGTTTGAAGCTTCGTGGTGTCATTAAGAAATACCTTTCGGTAATCCTCATAGCTTTCCCCCTCCAGCTGACCGACTCCACGCCTGCCTTCAAGATTGTGCATATCGTAAGAGTGATTGCATATCTCCACATGACCGCTGTCACGAAGCACCGAAACGTCCTGCCAGTCAAGATAAGAGTAAGCAGGATCAGGCTCAGCCTCCTCGCAGGCAGCGTCAGTGTAAGCCCCTACAATAGATACAGTGGCTTTCATATCGTATTTTTCAAGAAGCGGCAGAAGATATTCTCTGTAGTTGTAAGTGCCGTCATCAAAGGACAGTATAATAGGCTTCTCAGGCAGCTCGCCCCCACGCTTCACATATCTTATAACGTCATTTACAAAAACAGTAGTGTAGCCGTTCTGCTTCAGATAAAGCAGATCCTTTTCAAGCTCGATAGGCGTTATGACATATTCACCGCTGCGATCTTCGTTTTTTACGATGCTGTGATACATTATGATCGGAAGCTTTATCCCATCTGTTTTTTCTTCTTTTGCAAAGGTCGGCATAACAGCCACTGCCGCCAGCATAGAAAGTACAGCTATAACGCAAAGCATCACCCTTTTTCTTATCCTCAGACTTATGTACATATTTTTTTTACCCCCTTTTTACCTATTCTTATTCACCTCCATATCATTAATTGCATCATAAGTTCACAAAAAATATGCTTGTGGTACTTGAAATAATTGTGCAATTATGATATAATAAACACGTAATATCGCAGTGTTGTGTGCTGCGTTAAAAACAAGTTCATAAGGGGGAACTGTATATGAAAACGTTGCGTTCAAAGCTGCTTTTGGCAATGCTTTCAATCGCACTTATCATCACGGTGCTGCTCAGCTTGGTTTCCGTGTATTTTATAAACGTTTCAGCAAAGGATACGCTCAAAAGCACCGCTGAACCACTGGCTGTTCAGGCGGCTAAGAATTTTGACTCGACGATCAGCTCTTATACGAATAATATAGTTTCGACCGTAAAGTCTGATTCTTTTTTAGAGGCAAAAACTGACGCTGACAGACTAAAGGCGGTAAAAAGTGGCTTTGCAGACAACACAGGCTTCTATCTGAATTTTACAGTTTTTGACAGCAACGGTATTGTGCTTGCAACAGATAATGAAATGGTATCATCATCAGTTGAAAAGGAGCACATCATAAGCACTTGCGAAAGAAGCTCGGCTTATATAACCGATATATATACCTTTGGCGGTAAGAATTATTTTTCTATACTTGCTTCAACAAAGTCTGGCAACACAGAACAAAAAGTCGCTTGTATTACCATTCAGAGCGATATGCTTATCAATGCTCTTAATGAATATACCTTCGGAAAATCCGGCTATGTTTATCTTGTTGGTAAAGACGGAGAGATCCTTCTTCATAAGGATACAGATCAGATAGGTAAAAATGCCCTTGAGATCGGTAAGAAAGATGAAGAATATACGGAAGTGACAAATGCCGTTGAGAAAATACTTGCAAATAATAGCGGTACAACAGAATATAAATTTAAGGATAACAATTATATCGTGGGCTATTATGGTTCGTCATATTTTGACGGTACTGTCGTCATGGTTACAAATGTTGCCGACTTCACCACTGCAAGCTCCAGCGCACTTACTAATATCATTGTAATGGGCGTTGTGCTTATGTGCCTGACGGTGCTGTTCTCTCTGCTTTTTGCAAAGAGGATAACAAAGCCTATCATTTCTACCACAAACAGACTTCGTTCTCTCGCACAGGGCAACCTTACCGACCCTGTTGACGTGTGGTATTCAAAGGACGAGCTTGGCGTCCTTTCAAACTCTCTGGAAGAAACTATCGTCTGCCTCAGACAGTATATCAACCTTATTACAGTGGCTCTTACCCAGATATCCGAGGGCAACCTTTGCCACAGAATGGAAGGCACTTTCAAGGGCGACTTCTATAAGATAAAGAGTACGTTTAACGAGATACTCGACTCTCTGTCTGATACCTTTGCTTCTATCAATATGTCAGCCGAGCAGGTGAACTCAGGAGCGGTTCAGGTGTCAAATATCGCACAGTCTGTATCACAGGGTTCTACACAGCAGGCTTCCGCGATCGAGGAGCTTTCCGCTACCCTCAGCGACGTTTCAAAGCAGATAACTCAAAACTCTGAGGACTCTAAGAACGCTTATAATATCGTACTTAAAAATACCGAAGCCGTTGACAACTGCAACAGCGATATGGGCAACATGGTAAATGCCATGAATGCTATCCATACAGCTTCCGATGAGATCTCAAAGATAATCAAGGTCATTGACGAGATCGCATTCCAAACAAATATCCTTGCCCTTAACGCCGCCGTAGAGGCCGCAAGAGAGGGTTCAAAGGGCTTTGGCGTGGTAGCGGACGAGGTAAGACGTCTGGCATCAAGATCAGCCGAAGCCGCAAAGCAGACCGCTTCACTTATCGAAAACCAGTCTGCCGCTGTTTCAAAGGGCTCTAAGATAGCCGAAGAAACTGCTGATTCACTGAACAATATCGTAAATAATTCAAATACTATGAGGGATCTGGTAAAGAACATTTCAGACGCTTCTGAGGCACAGGCAGAAGCTATCGTTCAGGTAAATACGGGAGTAGACCAGATATCAGCCGTTGTATCGGCCAATACCTCGACTGCAGTCGGTTCAGCTTCCGCAAGCGAAGAGCTTTCAAGCCAGTCGCTCATACTAAAGAATATGATAGCACGTTTCAAACTTAGCGAGAACAGTGAAAAGGATAAGAAAGAGCATCAGACTTCAAGGTTCACATATATTGACGATGAGCCGGAAAGCGAGGCCACCCCTGAGGAAACTCAGCAGGATATCACTCCTTCCGACGAAGCCGATATAGAAGATTTCAGCACAAGCGATAAGTATTGATATCGTTGATAATGATAGAATTTCATTGAAAGGACTTGGTAAAATGAAGAAAAGAATAGGCATACTCACAAGCGGAGGAGATTGTCCGGGACTTAATGCAACTATCAGAGGCGTTGCAAAGGCTTGCTATGAAAAGTTTGGCGAAGACGTCCAGATAATCGGCATAGAGGACGGCTATTACGGGCTTATCAATAATATGTGCAAGGAAATGAAGCAGTCTGATTTTTCTGGTATCCTTACAACAGGCGGAACTATTTTCGGCACAAAGAGAACGCCTTTCAAGAAAATGCAGGTCATCGAAGAAGATAACGTGGATAAAGTAAAGGCTATGAAAGAAACCTATAAAAAGCAGAAGCTCGATTGCCTGCTCACCTTGGGCGGCAACGGCACTCATAAGACCGCTAACCTCCTTTCAACCGAGGGACTTAACGTTATCGGCCTGCCAAAAACTATCGACAACGATATCTGGGGCACAAGCGTAACCTTCGGCTTCCATACCGCAGTGGATACCGCCACAGACGTTATCGACAGACTTCATTCCACAGCCAATTCCCACGGAAGAATACTCGTTGCAGAAATAATGGGCAATAAAGCCGGCTGGCTCACCCTCTATTCTGGTATCGCAGGCGGTGCAGATATAATAGTGATCCCTGAGATACCATACGATATAGAAAAGCTTGCCGAGGCTTGCGAAAAGAGAGAGTCAAAGGGCTTCTCTATAATGGCAGTAGCTGAGGGTGCTTTTGATAAAGAAGAAGCAAAGCTTAAAAAGAAGGAAAGAGCAAGACTTCGTGCAGAACAGGGTCTTACAACTGCTACCCCTAGAATTGCAAAGCAGATCGAAGAGCTTACAGGCAGAGAAACAAGAGTTTGCGTGCCTGGTCATATGCTTAGAGGCGGCAGTCCGTCAGCTTACGATAGAGTTCTCGCCACAAAGTTCGGCGTCCATGCCGCAGAGCTTATCGCAGCCGATAAATACGGCTATGCAGTGGCAATGATAAATGAAGTTGTGTCAGAAAACCCACTTTCAGAAGTCGCAGGCAAAACAAAATTCGTACCTGCCGACCACCAGCTCGTCAAGACCGCAAAGGCTCTGGGCGTTGCTTTCGGTGACTGATAAATGCAAAACAAAAGCGGTGCAGCCTAAACTGTGCCGCTTTTTATGTTTGTTTCCGTAGCGGTGATCTGAGGTCGTTCGCCTGATTCCCAACGTATCATACGCCTGACCAAAACCATATCATATAAGAAAAGCTCCGCATTTTTCCTGCGGAGCTTTTCTTGTATCTATCTTAGCCGATAAGCCAGTCATACATTTCCTGATATTTGTTAGCAGAAGCCTGCCATGAGAAATCCTGTGCCATTGCAGATTTGATAAGTCCGTTCCATTCGTCACGTCTGTCATCAAATATGTACTTTGCGAACATAACAGTGTTGTACATCTCGTGTGCATTGTAGTTTGCAAAGCTGAAACCAGTGCCGGTCCTCTCAAACTGATTGAACGGCTGAACAGTATCTCTCAAACCGCCGGTTTCACGAACGATAGGCAGCGTGCCGTAACGCAGTGACATAAGCTGTGAAAGTCCGCATGGCTCGAAAAGGGACGGCATAAGGAATGCGTCAGCAGATGCGTAAATACGGTGGCTCATTTCCTCACTGTAGTAAATGTTAGCCGAAACTCTGTCAGGATACTTTCCTGCAAACCAGCGGAACATATCCTCATATTTCTGCTCGCCAGTGCCAAGCACAACGAACTGTATGCCCTGTTCGCACATTCTTTCCATCATGTATGCAATAAGGTCAAAACCCTTCTGATCTGTCAAACGGCTAACAATGCCTATCATAAAGCGATTGTCGTCCTGCGCAAGACCAAGCTCAGCCTGAATTGCTCTCTTGTTGTGTATCTTCTTCTCAAGCACGTTGTCGTAATTGTATCTTACAACAATGTTCTTGTCAGTGTCAGGGTTGTAATCAACGTAGTCGATGCCATTTACAATACCACGAAGATCGTTAGCCCTTGCCCTCATAAGTCCGTCAAGACCCTCGCCGTAGAACTGAGTCTTTATCTCCTCTGCGTATGTGTTGCTGACAGTTGTGATAGCGTCAGCATAAACAAGACCGCCCTTGAGCATATTTCCGTCAACGCCCGTTCTCAGCTTGTCGATAGTGAAGTAGTAGTCAGACAGACCTGATATCCTCTTGAACTGCTCAACGCCGTCATTTCCCTGAAATTTCAGATTGTGTATAGTCATAACGGTCTTTATGCCACGGAAGAAATCTCCCCCTGCAAAGCTGTCATGAAGATATACAGGTATAAGACCCGTCTGCCAGTCGTGACAGTGTATAACGTCAGGACGGAAATCAAGAAGAGGCAGAGCAGAAAGCACAGCTCTGTCAAAGTACATGAACTTTTCTATATCCCAGTGATGCTCAGTGTAAGGCTTGTCACCGGTGAAATAATGTTCGTTGTCGATAAAATAGAACGTAACGCCATCATAAACGCATTCAAGCACGCCCACATATTGGCTCTGACCTGCAAAGTCCATGTAGAAATGCGTTTTGTACTGCATCATGTCTTTCCACTGCTGTTTCATGCAGGAATATTTAGGAAGAATTACTCTGACATCATAATACCTCTTGTCAAAGCACTTAGGCAGAGAGCCGACAACGTCAGCAAGACCGCCTGTCTTGATAAACGGAACACACTCCGAAGAAGCGAACAAAACTTTTTTCATATTCAAGTTATCCTTTCCAACTTAATTTCTTGAATTTTCAGGGCAATAATTATCGCTATTGCCAATGTGTACATAACAATTATAACACTTTTTGTTGAAAACGTCAAGAGCAAAACCTCGTTTGCACCATAAAAGCACAGTGATGAAAAATTAATAATTATGTTAGTTTGTCAATGATATTGGACACGATAGTTATTGAAGAA
>NZ_QTVE01000023.1:0-24790 GCF_003460465.1 Ruminococcus sp. AF37-20
TCGAATTTCTTAATAATAGTGTCCAATATGATTGACAAACCTACAAAAGTATCATTCACAGGTTACGCCTTGTACAGTGTGCCTTAGATTAAATGATTTATGTTTTTGGCTGTTTTACACAATAATGCGCCACTAATATTTTGCATAAAAATAATTGAAATTATGGTATTAAAGTTGTATAATATCAATAATCAAAGATATAACTTTGATAACAGAGATCATATATTTTGAAAGGCGGAATAATCAAATGGCTAACAGAATGATACTTAATGAAACTTCATATTTCGGTGCAGGCTCGATCAGCGAGATAGTTACAGAGGCAAAGAAGAGAGCTTTTAAAAAGGCTCTTGTTGTAACAGACCCTGACCTTATTAAATTTAACGTTGCAAAGAACGTTACAGATCTTTTGGAAGAAGCAGGACTTGCTTATGATATATTCTCTCAGGTAAAGGCTAACCCTACTGTAAAGGTAGTAAAGGCTGGTATCGAAGCTTTCAAGGCAGCAGGCGCTGACTATCTTATCGCTATCGGCGGCGGCTCATCAATGGACACTGCAAAGGCTATCGGTATCATCATAAACAACCCTGAGTATGCTGACGTTACTTCTCTTGAGGGCGCTATCGACACAAAGAATCCTAGTGTTCCTATAATCGCTGTTCCTACAACAGCAGGCACAGCCGCAGAGGTAACTATCAACTATGTTATCACAGACGAGGAGAAGAAGAGAAAGTTCGTTTGCGTTGACCCTCATGATATCCCGGTTGTTGCAGTTATCGACGCTAAGATGATGTCATCAATGCCAAAGGGACTTACAGCTTCAACAGGTATGGACGCTCTTACACACGCTATCGAGGGCTACACAACACTTGGCGCATGGGAGCTTACAGACATGATGCACCTTAAAGCAATAGAGATAATCTCACGTTCACTGAGAAAGGCTGTTGAGAATGACCCACAGGGCAGAGAAGACATGGCTCTCGGTCAGTATATCGCAGGCATGGGCTTCTCAAACGTCGGTCTTGGCGTTGTTCACGGCATGGCTCACCCACTTGGCGCATTCTATGACACACCTCACGGAATTGCAAACGCTGTACTTCTTCCGTATGTAATGGAGTACAACGCTGAATACACAGGCGAAAAGTTCAAATACATTGCAGAAGCAATGGGCGTTGACACAACAGGCATGAGCCAGGCTGAATACAGAGCAGCCGCAGTAAACGCAGTTAAGCAGCTTTCAAAGGACGTTGGAATCCCTGAGAAGCTCCACGAGATAGGCGTTAAGGAAGAGGATCTTCAGGCTTTGAGCGAATCTGCATTTGCAGACGTATGCACAGGAGGAAATCCAAGACCTTGCACAGTTGAGTCTATCCTCGGCATTTATAAGACAGCATTCTAATTCAAAAATCTTTTATCTGCCCTCGGTTTTCGGGGGCAGATTTTTATTGCCCGAAAAGAATATTTATGGTATAATACATTTAAAGTGAGTTTAAAGTTCATAGGTTATCATATATCGTAAGATATTATACTGACTTATAGGGAGGAATTTTAATGAGATTACTTCTTGCTGAGGACGAGGTGGAGCTTGCAAATGCGCTTTCGGCAGTGCTTAAACACAAAAACTATTCTGTTGACGCTGTTTACAACGGCATCGACGCATACAACTATGCAATTGCACAGGATTATGACGGCATAATACTTGACATTATGATGCCTGGTATGGACGGCATACAGGTGCTTACAAAGCTTCGTGAAAAGGGTATCGACTCCCCTGTTCTTCTGCTTACTGCAAAGTCTGATATTGACGATAGGATAACCGGACTTGATTCGGGTGCTGACGATTATCTTACAAAGCCCTTTGCAATGGGCGAGCTTCTTGCGAGAATAAGGGCAATGACACGCCGCCGCACTGAGTTTGCACCCTCTACCCTTACTTTCGGAAACGTTTCTCTCAACAGACAGAGCTTTGAGCTTTCAGGTCCTAACGGCTCTCAGAAGCTTGGCAACAAAGAGTTTCAAATGATAGAAGCCCTTATGCTAAATCACGGCACGCTTATTTCCACAGAGCGTTTCATGGAAAAGATATGGGGCTATGACTCTGACGCTGAGATAAACGTGGTGTGGGTATATATTTCATATCTGCGTAAAAAGCTTGGTCTTATCGGTGCAGATATCGAGATAAAAGCTACAAGGGGCGTGGGATACACACTAGAGGAAAAGCATAATGATTAAGCGTTTACAGCGAAAATTTGTTGTTATCGCCGCTATGTGCCTGCTTATCGTGGAGCTTGCCATAATAGGCGGCATAAATGGAGTGAACATCTATCAGACCAACAAGAATGCAGACGATCTGCTGAACATAATAATCGAAAATGACGGCAGATTTCCTGAGTTCGACCCCAAGGGCATGAAGCATGACAAGCCGCAGGATAATTCAGACAGCTCATCTCCCCCTGAGAGCAAAAAGCCTGATAAGCACAGAGGCTTTAACGAGGAAACTAAGTATCAGACAAGGTATTTTGTTGTATACGCCGACAGCAATGGCGAAATAACCAAGGTAGATACAGGACACGTTGCGGCGGTGTCAAGTTCGCAGGCTATAGAATACGGCAAAAGTGTTCTTGACAGCGGCAAGACTTCGGGCACGTCAGGAAACTACCGCTACAAAACAGGCGACACTGACAAAGGCAAAATAATAGTTTTCATGGACTGCCGCAGTGACAGTGCAACCAAAAATCGCTTTTTGCTGGTGTCGTGCGCTATAGGTGCGGCAGGATATATACTCGTTTGCCTGCTTATCATAATCTTCTCAAAGCGTGCCATAAGACCTGTTGTGGAAAGCTTTGAAAAGCAAAAGCGGTTCATCACCGACGCAGGGCACGAGATAAAAACGCCGCTGGCCATAATCTCCGCAAACACGGAGGTTCTTGAAATGGTGTCAGAGCCAAACGAATGGACAGTGAGCATAAAAAATCAGATAACAAGACTAAACGGTCTGCTGAAAGAGCTTTTGAGCCTTGCAAAAATGGAGGAGGAAAAGCCTGCTCTTACCATGGCTGACTTCAACATTTCTGACGCTGTTTATGACGCCGCTTCGCCTTTTACTACCCTTGCGGAAACAAAGGGCAAAAAGCTCACCATTGATGTTGCCAACGGACTTTCCTATCACGGCGACGAGGGTGCGATAAGACAGCTTGTTTCTATCCTCACGGAAAATGCGGTAAAATACGCTGACGAGGATGGCGAGATAATAGTAAAGCTTTTCACCTCTCACAGTGGCAAGGAAACAGACCTTGAAGTTTCAAACACCTGCAAAGAACCACCGCAAGGCGACCTAACAAAACTTTTCGACAGATTTTATCGTGACGACAGCTCACGTTCAAGGTCAAAGGGAGAGAAAAAAGGTGGCTACGGCATTGGGCTTTCTATTGCACAGGCAATAGTCAGGTCGCACAAAAGCAAGATATCATGCAAAGCCGAAAACGGCATGATGATATTTACAGCACAGCTTAAATAACTGCAAAGCAGAGTTGGTCACCAGCCGCTCTGCTTTTTTATAATATGACATTTGTCACATGAAGATGTGACTTTGCTCACTAGCTTTTTGGCGGATAGTATTGTATAATGTTAATACAAACTAAGGGAGGTTTTTCTTATGGCTGAAACTGTAGTAAAAATAGACAATTTGGTAAAAAGATACAAGGAGCTTATTGCTCTTGACCACTTTGATCTTGAAATAAAAAAAGGCGAGGTCTTCGGACTTCTCGGTCCTAACGGTTCGGGTAAGACCACCACTATAAACTGCCTGCTCTCACTGTTGGCATACGATAAGGGCGACATCGAGATATTCGGTGAAAAAATGTCCCCTGTGAACTATGGGGTAAAAAAGCGTATCGGCGTTATAATGCAGAATGTTGCGGTGTTTGACGAGCTGACTGTGTATGAGAACATTGACTATTTTTGTGGGCTTTACATCACTGACAAGGCCACACGAAAGAAGTATGTTGACGATGCCATAGCTTTTGTGGGGCTTGAGGACTTTGTGAAGTTCCACCCTAAAAAGCTTTCAGGGGGTTTGCTCAGACGACTTAACATTGCCTGTGGTATCGCACACAAGCCTGAGCTTATCATACTTGACGAGCCGACAGTTGCTGTTGACCCACAATCAAGAAACAAGATACTGGAGGGCATTTTACAGCTCAACCGTGAGGGTGCGACTATAATTTACACCTCCCACTACATGGAGGAAGTCGAGCAGATATGCACCCGTATCGCCATAATGGATAAGGGCAGTAAAATAGCCGAGGGTACTACAGAGGAACTCAAACGAATGATAAAAAACACCGAAACTATCACCGCCGAGATACTCCAGCTTCCTGAAAACGTCCGTGAACAAATAGAAGCTTTGGAACACGTTTATAATGTTTCCTATGCCGACAACAAGCTCGTTGCACGCTGCACAGGGGGACGGCACAATCTTATTGAGATACTGAAAATATTGCAGGAAAATCAGGTGGGCTTCGGCAGCGTTTATTCTGAGCAGCCCACCCTCAATGACGTTTTCCTTGAAATAACCGGCAAGGCTCTCAGGGATAAGGAGTGATAGAATGTTCGCACACATATTCAAATACGAATTTAAAAGCTGTCTGCGTCAAAAAGCCATACTCTTCTGGCTCATAGCCTTTCCTATAATACTGGGTTGCTTTTTTAAGATGGCGTTTTCAGGAATTTACGAAAAAGATGTTGTATTCAATACGATACCTGTTGCGGTGACACATATAGAAGAAAACGATATCCTTAAACAGGTGCTTGAACAGATATCAGATAGTGATGAGGCTCTTTTCAAGGTGACGTATACAGACATTGACAAGGCAGAAGAAATGCTTAAAAGCGAAGATATAAAAGGCATTATAAAGGCTTCAGACCTCTCCCTTGAGTTTGGCTCAACAGGTATCCAGCAGACCATTGTAAAGACTTTCATTCAGCAATACAAAACACAGGAAAAGATAATAACTGACACTGCAAAGAACGCTCCGCAAAAGCTTGATAAGGTCATAGCTTCCCTTTCTGAGAAGATAAGCCCAAATGAGGATATACCTCTTCACGGCAATCCTGACATAACGATACAGTTTTTCTATAATCTCCTTGCCATGACGGCACTTTTCGGCTCAATGTCAGGTCTGTTCGTGGCACAGGAAAATCAGGGCGACCTGTCTGCACTTGGTGCAAGACGTTGCTGTTCTCCGGTGAACAAGCTTACAAGCATAACGGCAACGCTCCTTGCTTTTCATGTGGTGGAAATGATATGCATGGTGATATCGGTGACGTTCCTGAGATTTGTGCTTAAAGTGGATTTCGGCAGTAAGCTCCCCCTTGTTTACCTTGCCGCAATAGTCGGCGGAATAATGGGAATATCCATGGGATTTTTCGTTGGCTCTTTCCGCATAAAAGAGGGTTTAAAAGTGTCTGTAGTCCTGGCGGTATCAATGACCTGCTGTTTCTTCAGCGGTCTTATGTCAAACACCATGAAAGGCACTGTTGCAGAGCATTGCCCGATATTCAATGAAATAAACCCTGCCGCAGTTATCTCAGACAGCTTTTACTGTCTTAATCTCTACGAGGACTACAGGCGGTTCACGGTGAAAATAATTTCAATGGCGGTATACACAGTGCTGTTCACCCTTGGTGGATATGTTCTTACAAGGAGGCGTAAATATGCAAGTCTTTAAGACCTTTATGAAAATACTCAGAACAAGGCTTACGTCTGCTATATTATATCTTGTCATATTTATGGTCATAGCAGTAATAATGGCAGATACTGCAAAAGATAACAATGGCTATGAGGACTATAAAATGTCCATATCCGTCATTGACCGTGACAACAGTGCCGAAAGCAAGCGTTTGCAGGACTTTATATTCAGCGGCAACAAAAAGGTGGAGCTTGCAGATGATGAAGACGAGGTCATCGACGCCGTTTATTACGGACGTTCCAATTATGTTCTGTATATAAACAAGGGCTTTGGCGACAAGATAAACGCAGGGGATTTTGACGGACTTTTTGAGAATTTCAAAATGCCCTCCAGCTACGGCGGACAGCTTTTTGAAAGCAGGCTTGACGGCTATCTTTCAAGCGTAAAGGCATACATGACGGCAGGTGAAAGCACAGAAAACGCTATGGAGCTTGCTCAAACGGCAGTTTCTCAGCAAGTAAAGACGGAGCTTAAAAACTTTAACAACAAGGTCGGAACAGGTATGCCGGCAATATTCGGCTACTATTTTCAGTATCTTGCATACGTTATGCTTTCCATGCTCATTGTTACCCTTTGCCCTGTAATACTTACGCTAAACAGAAAGGGCGTTCGTGAACGCACAATGTGTTCAAGCCTGACGTCAGCAAACTACAGCAGACAGACGGCTCTTGGGGCAAGTATCTTGGTGTTTAGCATATGGCTTTTGTTTATGATAGTCGCAATAATTTGGGGCAAAACGCTCAGCGTGAAATTCTGGCTCGCCTGCCTTAACAGCTTTGTATATATCATTGCCGCCGCAGGCATAGCAATGATAATAGCGCAGTTTGACCTTAGCGACAACGGCATATCTGCTATATCGAACATAATCGGTCTTGGCATGAGCTTTCTTTGCGGAGTTTTCGTGCCGCAGGAATTGCTCACAGGAGGCGTTCTTGCAGCGGGAAGATTGTTTCCTGCATACTGGTACACCAAAGCCAACAATATGCTTTTCGGCATGAGCGGTGGAGTATTCAGCACAAAGGAATATCTTATCTGCGTTGGTATCGAGGTACTGTTCGCAGTGGCATTCTTTACTGTGGCTGCTCTGCTTGTTAAGCAAAAACGTGAGGGTGATGTAAATTCCCTTGCATAAGTTGACAATAATATGGCTGTGTGTTATACTCTTATTGTTACGGAGCTGACACGCAGTCTTTTTGCGTCAGCTAAAGAAGATCATAGATGAAAAAGAGGAAAAAGTATGGATAGATTACAGCTTGACAAAAATGTAAAGCTCACAGGCAGAGTATATTTCAAAGACGAGGTAATGTGGCTCGGTCTTTCAGGAAGCGGTGCGTCATTCGCATTTGACGGCACAAAGCTTGTTTTGAATCTCAAAGGCGACAATATCGCAGTGGGCGAAAACCCTATCGACTATGCAAGGATAGCCGTTTATGTTGACGGCAAGAGAGTAGTTGACGAGATGATAAACTGTGCAGAAAAAGAGGTCACGGTAATAGACCGCACTGAAAGTGCAAAGTCGGTGGTGGAGATAATAAAGCTTTCAGAATCTCCAATGTCAGCAGTTGGCGTTGAGGCTTTCGCTGAGGGCAGTGCTGAGGCTTTGCCTGAAAAGCAGCTCAAAATAGAATTTATCGGCGACTCTATAACCTGCGGCTATGGTGTTGATGATGAGGACGAAAACCACCAGTTCACCACCGCCACAGAGGACGTTACAAAAGCCTATGCCTACAAGACCGCCAAGGCACTTGATGCTGAATACAGTATGTTTTCAGCCAGTGGCTATGGCATAGTATCAGGCTACACAGAAGGTGACGAGCCTATCAGCGAACAGACAATTCCACAGTTCTATTGCAGCTACGGCTTTTCAAGGGGCAATTTTGCAGGCACTGCTCCGCAGGATATCCCTTGGGATTTCAGCAAATATGTTCCGCAGATAATCGTTATAAACCTTGGCACAAACGACGATAGCTACTGCCGTGACTACAAAGACAGGCAGGCTGTTTTCTCAAAGCTTTATGCTGATTTTCTTGCGGTCGTTCGTGAGAAAAATCCGCAGGCTTACATTCTCTGCACTGTTGGAATAATGGGCGAGAGGATATTCCCTGCTGTTGAGGAGGGCATAAAGATATATCTTGAAAGCCACGCTGACAGCAAGATAAGCTCAATGATGTTCCATGAGCAGGACGGTGCAAATGACGGCTTTGCGGCAAACTGGCACCCTACTGAAAAGACCCACAAAAAGGCAGCGGCAGTGCTTACGGAAAAACTCAGAGAGATAATAAAAAGCATATAACAAAATCGGCAGTCGGTAACGGCTGCCGATTTTTTGTCATTTTACGCCAATTTTCATTCTGTAGCAGAATGAACAGGAAAGCATGGCTAGTATCAGAACTGTTCTTTGAAAGCTTTCCTTATAAGAACACATATTTCAGCACGAAAAGCACTGCAAGCACATACATAAGCGGTGTGATATCCTTGCGCTTTCCGCAAACAAGATTTATAACAACATATGAGATTATTCCAAGAGAGATACCCTCTGAAATGCTGTAGAAAAGAGGCATTGAGAGAATACAAAGATACGCAGGGATAGCCTTTGTATAATTGCCGTCATCAAACTTGATGTCAGTGATAGAGCTGAACATCAAAAAGCCTACTACTATAAGTGCGGGAGCTGTTGCAAAGGATGGTATAGCCGTGAAGATAGGTGCAAAGAACATTGACAGTGCAAACAGCACTGCGGCTGTGATAGAGGTAAGACCTGTTCTGCCTCCTGCGGCAACGCCTGCTGAGGACTCAACAAATGTTGTGGTGGTAGAAGTACCAAGAACTGCGCCTGCTGTTGTGGCAACGGCGTCAGCAAGAAGCGCAGGCTTTATCTGCGGAAGTCTGCCCTTTTCATCAAGCATATCTGCCTTTGAACATACGCCGATAAGAGTGCCTAAAGTGTCGAAAAGGTCAACGAACAGGAAGGAGAATACCACGACTATAAAATTGAAGATACCAATGCTGTGCATATCCACCTTAAAGCACTGACCAAATGTTTCGCCAAGCTTTGAAAAATCCGTAAGCGACATTGTAGGGAAAAGCGAGTTGTAGCCGCTTTCAGCGTCAGGTACATACAGCCCTACAAGCTGACATATCATGCCTATTACCCATGTTGCCACTATACCCATAAGAATAGAGCCACGGACTTTTTTGATATATAGGATAATAGTGATGAAAAGTCCCACGATAGTGAGAAGCGCACATATGCCCGAAGTTGTGAAATTCTTGCGGAAGCCTGTTATGGTGACAAGAGTGGCTGAACTGTCAACGCAAAGTCCGGCATTCTGAAGTCCGATAAAGGCAATGTAAAGACCGATGCCAACGGATACCGCTTTTTTCAGCACCACAGGGATAGCGTTGAATATCGCCTCTCTCACGTTTGTGAGGGAAAGCACGATGAAGACGATACCCTCGACGAAAACCGCCAGCAGTGCCACCTGCCATGGATAGCCATAGCCTGCCACAACAGTGTAAGCCATGTAAGCGTTAAGTCCCATGCCTGCGGAAAGCACAAAAGGCAGATTTGCCATAAGTCCCATGCACACTGTTCCAATAACAGAGGCGATACAGGTGGCAAGAAGTACGGCTGTAGGATCCATGCCCGTTCTGCCGAGAATGCTCGGGTTTATGGCAAGGATATATGCCATGGTCATGAAAGTCGTCACGCCCGCCATTATCTCAGTTTTAACATCGGTGTGATTTTCTTTCAGCTTGAATAATTTTTCCGTCATATTTTATTATGCCTGCGTTGCAGACATTTCCTCCTTTCAATATGGGGATACTATCTTATTATACCGATTTTACAGCATTTTTCAAGCCTGATTTATTAAGACAACACCGCACAAAGCCCGCCTGACGGCTTTGCACGCCATCTGCTTGCAGATTTTCCGTCATATCACACAAAAATCCCTTGACATACGGCAGTATGCCTGCGGAATTTTTATGCAATCTGACAAAAAATCTGACTACGCATCTGACGCACAATCTTTGTGCGGTATTGCCTTAATTGAATAAAATTTATCATTTAAGAAGCACTGTTACTAACGTCAGACTTTATTTTCCACTGACTATTGAGCCAATAAATGCGGTTTTCGATCCAATTGAAAAGATCCTCCGCAGAGTCAGGACCCCACTCTTCGCCTTTTCTAAGGTCGGCGTCATACTCTTTAAGATATTCACGCTCTGTTTTTATACAGCCCTGTAAAAGCTTTTCCTGGCTCATCTCTGTCCACTTTTCCTTGACAGCGTCCATAAACCAATCCTGCTTGCAAAGAATGATAAACCATGGGTTTGAACGGTCGCCGTTTTTAGCCACAAAATTCTTGTCTGTGAAAGCACCAGCATAATATTTCTCAGTGCTGTCATTATATGCCCAGTTAAAATCCCAAGGTGAGGTGAATTTCAGCTTAGGACATTTACTGTCCTTTGAAAGATCGACGCACATATAGAAGCTTCCCTCACCACAGTCATAGTCATGTACGATCTCATAAAGAATATACATATCTCTCACTGAGTCTATATCCATAACATTAGAAACGGCTTCCTCAGCGGTGGTAACGTCAGAGTCAACAAGGTCATAATTTTCATCAAATTTATAATACTTGCCGTTCTCACAGGCTTCATAAACTATCTTGAACAGATTGTTGAGATACTTGTCAATAAAGTCTATCTGATTTTGCGAATAGAGGTCATTCTTGATAGAATATTCCGCAGGAACGAACTGCCTTGTTTCGCCGTTTATATCGGTGACAGTGGCATTTTCATAGTCCATGCTTATATAATGGTTATCCTCATCGCTTGTTGCATAGTTGTCAAGCTCAAGATAATAGCCTATATCAGTGTCGGTGTAGCCCTCCGCAGGCTCGGAGATATCCACTCTGTTTGGATTTATCTGACACTGTTCGCAAAGTTCATAAACGCCTTGAAACTCTTCGTTCACATAGAGGTGAACGAGCTGACCGTCTGAGCAGAAATTGCTGTCACCCATGATAGTTCTGCCAAAACGGAATGCGATATCGTTTCTTATTAGATCCCAATCTGATTTCAACAGCACCCAGCTTTTGCACTCTGCGCCGTTATTAAGCCCAAGCATATTTGTCTTTTTATCAAATTTTATCCTATAAGGCACTTTGTTTGCAAGGATCTGACTAACATCACCGTAATATGCGCTTGAATTTCCTCTTACCTTTATGCCTGCTGAGGCTTCGTTTATATCCAATTTTTCATCACAATTGAAAACGTCCACCACGCAGGAAGTATACTTCTCCCTTGAAGCTATCATATCGTCAGGGGCAGTCGTGACGCTTATAACAGGTATCTTACTTTCTGATCGTATCTTTTTCTTAAAACTTTCTTTTTCAGCCTTGTCAGCACTCAGGCTTTCATAAGTAGCAGGTTCAGGGTTTATCACCTGTTTTGTGGTAGCAGGGAGAGTTACAACAGGTTCAGCCGTTGTTGTCACAGCCTGAGATCCGGCAGAACTACTCTCTGCTTTTGAACTTTCCCCTGTTTCTTTAGCACAGCTTGTGAGCATTGCTCCCGTCATGACCACAGCACATACAGCAGCAATAATTCTTCTGTTCATATCATTTCTCATATTATTATCTTTCCATTTATTGTGCATTACACACATATTTTTTATCATATAACTTATTCAATTATAGCACATTGACATAGATAATACAATATGCTATAATCATAAAAGTAAGTGGGATAATTTATGCACTAACACGATTATATAGGAGGTTTTTTGAAATGTTTATACCTGACGATAAAAGATATGACAAAATGATATACAACCGCTGTGGAAAAAGCGGGCTTAAGCTTTCTGCGTTGTCTTTGGGCTTTTGGCAGAATTTCAGCCTGAAAAACAATTTTGAGAACATGGAAAGAATGGTACACACTGCGTTCAACAGCGGTATCACACATTTTGACCTTGCAAACAACTATGGCAATCCCTACAACGGCTCGGCAGAGGAAAACTTCGGCAGGATACTCGACCGTGGCATGAGAGAGTTCCGTGACGAGATGTGCATTTCCACCAAGGCAGGCTATGAAATGTGGGCAGGTCCATACGGTGACAGAAACGGCTCGAGAAAATATCTCACGGCAAGCCTTGACCAATCTCTCAAAAGAATGGGACTTGAATATGTTGACATTTTCTATCACCATGTAAGAGATCCCGAAACGCCTCTTGAAGAGACTGCCCTTGCACTTGACAATGCAGTAAGGCAGGGAAAAACACTATATGTTGGCATATCAAATTACAACAGAGCCGACACAGCCGAAATGCTGAAAATTTTCCGTGAACTCAGAACTCCTTTTATTATCAATCAGCCCTCATATTCCATACTCAACCGCTGGATAGAGGACGATAAGCTTGACAGCCTTGCACTTTCTGAAGGATTTGGCATTGCAGTGTTCTCGCCGCTGTATCAGGGCTTTCTCACAAGCAAATATCTCAAAGGCATACCGGCAGATTCAAGGGTAGGCAGAGGCGAAACATGGATAGGCAATGAGCTTAACGACAAAATGATAGAAAAGCTCAACAAGCTTAATGATATCGCCGCTTTGAGGGGACAGACCCTTTCGCAAATGGCACTTTCATGGGTGCTTCACAACAAGGCTGTCACCACTGTGCTTATCGGTGCAAGCCGTCCTGAGCAGATAACGGAAAACATAGGCTGTCTTGACCGCCTTGACTTCACAGAAGCTGAACTTGCAGAGATAGACAGGCTTGCGAAGATGTAAATCAGAAAGGTGAGCTTTATGAGCGAAGAAATAGTTTGGACAAAGGAATACAAAGTTGAACGCTACAGAAAAATGAACAAAGATATTAAGAAAGGCAGCGTGATTTTTGCAGGCTCATCTCTTATGGAGATGTTCCCTATCGAGCAGTTTGCGGCTGAGGATAAGCTGCCTGTCACTGTATATAATCGTGGTATCGGCGGTTTTATCACTGACGAGCTTATAAAGGTAATGGACGTATGCATACTTGACCTTGAACCTGCTAAGCTTTTTATCAACATCGGCACTAACGACTTGAGCGACTCACGGATAGAAATGTCAACGGTCATGAAAAATTATGAGTACATTCTTCGTGAAACTATCAAGAGAGTACCGGATGTGAAGATATACCTCATGGCGTATTATCCTGTTAATCCCGAGGCGGCAACCGAGGAAACAAAAGGCTGTCTTAGAGTGCGAACAAATGAAAAGATAGACATTGCAAATGAAGAGGTAAAAAAGCTTGCTCACAAACTGAATGCAAAGTATATTGATGTAAACGCTCCCCTGAAAGACGAAAAAGGCAGACTAAAAAAAGAATACACCTACGAAGGCGTACACATTAAAGAGGAGGGCTACAAAGCCATTTATCCCCTTGTGAAAGATTACATACTCGAATAAGAAAAAGCTGTCAGAGCCACCGCCCTGACAGCATTTTTTTATGAATTATAATAGCGAACGTAATCGTCAAGCACATCTGCCGTAAGCTTAAAAGGATAATTTTTAAGCTTGGCAGGGTTGGCAAGTATTCCGTCTCTGTCCTTCTTCCAAAGCTCCTCTGACATATCAAGCTTGCCAAAAAGCGTCCTGATATAATCCCTGAAAGCGTCGATATCGTCAAAGCCAAGAAGCTGTTTTACAACATACTCCACCTCGGCGCTGTCACCGTATTTTTTCAAAAAGCCTGACAGAAAAACGCCTACTGCCTTGCCGTGTGGAACGCCATTTTCATATGTCAAAGTATAGCTCAGACCGTGAGGTATGCTTGTGCCTGTGTAGGCTATCGCCATGCCTGCAAGCACTGATACCTGCATGAAAGTTGAGAACTCATCATCGGTCATTTGAGCAAATCTCTCCTCTGTTTCAAGACAGCCCTTACAGCTTGCCCAAAGCTTCATACCCTCCTCTGCATATGCACGGCTGAACGCATTTGCGTTGGTGTTGAGCCGTGACTCTATCATGTGAGCAAGTGCGTCAACGCAGGTGCTTTTCATACCGCCATATGAGGAGGTTTTAAGATAGCTGTAGTCCACCAATGCAAGTGACGGAAAAATTTTGTGGGCAATAGATTTCTTGGTCTGCTTGATGTGGGAAGTCAGGATAGAATAAGGTGTAGCCTCCGAGCCTGTTCCGCAGGTGGTAGGCACGCAGACTATAGGATAAAAAGGTAGTTTCGCAGGAGTGTAAAGAAGCTCCTCCACCTTGGCAGTGCTATCTGAAATCTCGCACTTTTCAGCTTTTACAACGCTCTCGCTTTCGGAAAACTCGGCATTTTCGCAAACTATCCCATTCTTAGCAAGCATTGATATCGCCTTGCTTGCGTCCATTGGCGAACCTCCGCCCACTGCCACGAACATATCCACGCCGTATTTTACCGCCGCCGTTGCCGCTGTGTAAACAGTTTCCACAGACGGGTTTTCCTCAATATCATTATATATCACATATCCAATGCCCTGACTTTCAAGCACTGCCTTGACATCATCAAGAGAACCATTCACCGCAGAAGAATGTCTGCCTGTGACTATCATGGCTTTTTTGCCAAGTTCCGCTATTTCGCCCCCGTGATTTTTTACCGCTCCATTTTCTATGTAAATATCTGTAGGTATATTTCTCATTTTCAACGCTCCTTTTGGCTTTTAATTCATTATAGCACCTTTGAAGTTGTTTTTCAAGCCTCGACATTGCAGAACATATGTGTTATGATATTAGTAACAAATCATGGAGAAAAAAGTTATGCACTTCACAACGGCAAAAGGTATACTCTCGCAAAAAAACGGCATGAATTTATATCGTGGCTGCACATAACGGTCAGACGAGTATTTTTGATACTGCCGATTGAAAACCTCTCCCCTTTATGTTATAATAAAGAAAAAACATCAAGGTGAAGCAATGAATAAAAATATAGCTATGGGGATATCCCTTGCTGTGGTGGCTGTTATGGTCGGCTCGGCGGAGATCTTCGGGGAAAAGGAAATAATTTTTCCTGAGATAACGGCAGTGGCAATGGGTGCGCTAATTGCGCCTGTGCAATCTTGGAACACCTCTCGAACACGGCTTTTTGCGGCGATAGTTTCTGCCGCCGTTGCAGGCGTGTGCATAGTGCGGTTTATCCCTGAGATACTTATACTTCGTATAGCTTTGGGACTTCTTGTAGCAGTGAGCGTTATAACACTGTCAAAAACTAGCTTCGTTCCTGCCATTTCAGCCTGCATACTTCCGATACTTATGGGTACAAAAAGTCCTGTTTACGTCATTTCCGTTGCGGTCATGACAGCATTTATACTTGTTTTTCAAAAAGTTCTTGAATACTTTGGTCTGCATGAAAAGTATGAATATAGACCTATCGAACCAAGCTCAGAACTTCTCAAACTACGAGCAAAACAAGTCATCACGGTGCTTGTTATCTGCATATTGCCTGCGCATTTTCACGAGATATTCTTTATCGCTCCTCCGCTTATAGTTGCATTTTTTGAGCTTAGCGGCAAAGGCTCAAAGCTTATGAAAAGAAAATACACCGCAATTGCTCTCATGGCGGCGGCTGCGTTCGCAGGCGTTATGGCAAGATTTTTTATCTCTGAAAAGCTTGGGCTTACCCTGACATTTAGTGCAGTTTTATCCTCTGCTTTGATATTCGTCCTTTGCCGAAAAACAAAGCTTTATTTTCCTCCATGCTGTGCAATATCTACCCTGCCTTTTATAATCCCCAAAACGGCAATAATAAAATTTCCATTTGAGGTCACAGCAGGATATATTGTCCTTACCATTGCCGCAGTTATCATAACCAAAATAGACAATAATACAAATTAGGCATAATCAAAAACGTACAAAGCTTTATGATCCGACCTCCAGAAGTTAGACCAAAAATCTAACAACTTGGAGGTCACATCATTACGCTCTGTACGTTTTTTTGTATATTAAGAAATCATTCTCTGTTTTTAAGCACCTCGGCAGGAGTTATCTTGCCAAGCTTTCTTACAAGAATTGAGGTGATGATAAAGTATGTTGCCATTACTCCTGCGAAAATTATAACGTAAGCATACCATGGGAATGCAAGGTTTATTCCGCTTGTTACGTTTGGAATGAACACTGGGAAAACCTTGTCCATCAGTATCTTTGAAAGCGGTATCTCGATAAGTGCGCCCAAAGTTATGATAATTGCGTTTCCGTTTAGGTAAAGCTTTTTCACGTCCTTGGTCTTATAGCCGAACACCTTCACAAGGGATATTCCAAAGGAAGCCCTTTCTATTGTAACATTCAGCATAAGGAACATCACAGAGCAGAAAATAATTACAGCAACCGCAATAAGCATTACTATCATTGACATCATAAGGTCCGTGAAAACTGCCGCTGAACGCTCGATATCCGATTTTGTTGTTGTGCTGTAAAGTCTGCCCTCGTCAATGTCAAGTTTCTTATCTGAGAGCAAACAGTTGTAGTAAGTGTCGCTCTCACCGAAAAGCTCACGCATACTGTCAATATCCATAAACACCATAAGTCCACCACGCTCGTCGCAGATATCCTCAACTGTGAATGCGTAATCCATTGAGGTCGCATCGTCTGTCAGGATAAACTTATCGCCCTTTGCCACTCCGTAACGCTCCACAACTGACTGGCTCACTGTTATAAAGCTCTTGCCTTTGTGTGTTTTCACATCATAATACTTGTTGTCGCTGTCCATACCCATAACGGTGACATCAAGGTTATAGCCAAGCTGTTCCTTTGAAAGCGTTTTTACAAAGCAAGCCTCGCCACCCTCTGGAACGCTTTCCTCCGGATATTTCAGAGTGTACATATACTCGTATTTTGTGTCATTGATAGTGTCTTTTCTCACGTTCTCACAGAGATAGTAGCAATCAACGCCAAGCATAAGAATGAACAGTGAAAACAGCATACTGAGAAGCACTGTTATGCCTGTGCGCATTTCACGAAGCATTTGGCGTATCTGAAATCTGCGGATAAAATTCCTGCTCTTTATCTTCACTCTGCTGTAGTGACCTGTTTTCTGCTCGTTTCTGATAAGTGAAAGAGCAGTCTGAGAAAGCCGCTTGTTTATCACAAGGGTATTAACTATCACCGAAACAACAGGAGGCATTACAATGCTGTAAATGATAAGATACAAAGGATAAACAGGGGTAAAATCAGGGAGCGAAGAATATGCGTAGCTGTCGAGAAGCTGATAATCGATTCCAACAGGTGAGAAGCCTATGACCGCACCGATTATTCCGCCAACAAATGCAACTATAGTCGGCAATGTTACGTAGTGGCGGATAAGATCTTTTTTCTTTGCGCCGAGTGCATAAAGCGCACCTATAACACTGCTTTCACGCTGAATCTGATGAATGACGAAAACAGAGATAACATAAGTAAGAAGTGCCATAAGTATAACACCCACACCAAGTCCTGCATATTTGTTCATGACAACGTCACCTGCCGCACCGGCTATACGAACGTTGTCGCCCTTTTTCACGAACATTGTCAGATTGTCAAGGTCAATGGTGAAAACCTCGTCAAGAAGCTCGTCAGCCTGCTTTTTGAAGCTGTCAATACCATTTGCAAGGCTTTCTGCACCGCTGTATGCAGATCTTGCACCCTCTGACAGATCTTTTGAGCCGTCATATGCGGCTTTAACTCCTGCCGTGATAGCGTTCGCACCCTCTGGGAGTGCCTTTGCACCCTCGTAAAGTCCGCCCATTGCGTCATAGAGAGCGTCTGCTCCCTCAGAAAGGTCTTTCACACCGTCCTTAAGGGTCTGAGAGCCGTCATAGAGCTTATCGATACCATTTGAAATATCGTCACGCTGTTTCAAGACGTCCTTGATAGTTTCAAGATAATACTTGTCTGTGACTTTTTTATAATCAAAGTCAAAATCCTCGATCATTTTCTTCAGCTCGTCATCAGTTGCCTTGCCGTTAAGTCTGTAAGCATAGCAGAGGTCTTCGGCTTTCTGATCGCTGTCATTTTTGAAATAGTCATACTGATCGTCGCTTACGAAAAGAAGTCCGAAGACCTTGCTTGACACAGCCGTGTCAGAGAAATTTTCAAAAGGTGTGTCATAGTCAGGTGTAGTTCCTATTCCAACTATCTCAAACTCAACTCCGCCTGCTGTGAGCTTATCGCCCACTGACAGAGAATGTTCCTCGCTGTAGCGCTTTTCGACTACCGCTTCGCCCTTTTTCTCAGCAAGTCTGCCGCTGTCAAGCTCGATAAGGTCAATGTCATTTCTTTTACGGAAAACACGGAGCTTTGAGCCGTCCTTCGCGGTAACGTCAATGCTGAAATGCTGTTCAAGAGTAATTTCTTTGTCTGTTATTTCCTTTTCCTGTTCGTCTGTAAGAGGAATAAAAACGCCGAACTGTCCGTCCTCGACCCTGTTTTGCTTACCATGTTCGGCTGTTCCGTCTATGATAGTGTCTGCGCTTGCAACCACGGAAACTATTATGTACATTCCCATTACGATAAGCAATACAAGCGCAAGATAACGTGCGAAATTTGTTTTAAGCTCACGTCCGAGCCTTTTTCTGAGTACCCTGTTCATTACAAGTCCTCCAGCTCTGCGGCAGGTATGCGTGTTTCGTTAAGATAATCCTTTTTGATAAGTCCGTCCTTAACGATTATTACCTTATGCACCATATTTTTTATAGCGTTGTTGTGAGTAACGATAAGCATTGTTGTGCCATATTTTTCGTTTATCTTCTCCAACAGAATGAGAATATCCCTTGATGTTTTCGAGTCAAGAGCGCCTGTAGGCTCGTCGCACAAAAGCAGCTTTGGATTTTTTATCAGCGCCCTTGCTATAGCACATCTCTGCTGCTGACCGCCTGAAAGCTGTGACGGAAACTTGTTTCTGTGTTCGGAAAGTCCCAACGTTGTGAGAAGTTCTTCCATATCCAGTGGCGAATCTGAAAGATATTCACAAACCTGAATATTTTCCACAACTGTCAGATTTGGAACAAGGTTATAAAACTGAAAGATAAAGCCCAGATTTTCCTTTCTGTAATCGGCAAGCTTATCAGGTTTAAGACCGAAAATTTCCTTACCGTCGACCTTAACAGAGCCACTGTCCATAGTGTCAAGGCCGCCTATGCAGTTAAGAAGCGTGGATTTACCAGAACCGCTCGTACCCTGAATAACGCACATCTGACCTTTTTCCAGACTTGTGGTGATACCCTTTAGCACCTGAATATAGCTGGCGTCACTGCCGTAGCTTTTCTTCACATCTTTGATTTCCAAATACATATCATTTCCTCCATTTAGAAGTTAGACTTAGCTAACTTTACTTTATGTAAAAATGTGCATATCTGCACATTTCATCGACATTTGAGATACGAAATTCACACATAACGTTGTTATGTAGGTTTCTAAAAGTTACCGCCCGCAGGCGGCAATTTTCTAATCCTCGACTATCATTGTAAACCATATTTTTATTAGAAACTCCATTACTCTGCGCATATGGAGCTTTGCCTTTTCCACGTCTCTCTCGTGAGTTAGCAAATGAGTGTAGGCGTCAACACTTATATGGGTTATCCAATGAAGCATATACTCATCAACGTGGCAGTTAGGCATTTTTGCGGCAGCTTTTTCCGCTGATATCCTAAAGCCCTGTTCTGTCATATCTACGATCATATCCACAGTATTTTCATACTCAGACCCTTGCGCACCCGTGAGCAGCAGCATAAAAACGTCATAGTGGAGATACATATAATCAACAAGCTTGTCAAGGTCGGTGTGAGTATCAATGTGATACTCAGCAGACAGCACCGCAGGGTCATCGCTATCCATATCCTGAGCGTCCTGCATATAATGCTCCGTAAGAAGCCTGCAAAGCTCTTTCAGCGGCTCATCGACAATAGCCTTGAACAAGTCATTTTTATTTTTAAAGAAGAAATACAGCGCACCGGTCGTCACGCCTGCGTCAGCGCATATTTTTCTCAGAGAAGCCTTCATATAACCATTTTCAGAGAACTCGGCCATTGCACTTTCCAGTAGCTTTTCCCTTGTTTCAAGTTCGTCACCCATTACTGCACCCCGCTTTCCACTTCACATAACACTGTTATCTTAACATATAACGCTCGATATGTCAATACATTTACTATATTTTCAGCATATTATATGATATTGCAACATAACAGTGTTATGTGATTGGTGACTATTACAAAATAAAATAGGAAGCGGCATACCTGTCTGGTCAGCTCTTACGATTTCTGACGGGTTAAAGTATATAAGCGGTAGCTATAAAATTGCTATTGTTTACAGCGGTGACAGTGCTCCTATGCTGGTCCTTGAAAACAAGTACTCATATAGCTGGGATATTTGCATTAGTGCAAGTGAGGTGTCGTCAGGAGTTGCTTTCTACTCATACGATGACATTGCACAGGCTTTCAGCAACTACGGAGTAAGCATTTATGATATGGGACAGCTTCACATATTTACCTCTAATTATACCGAGATCTACGGAGTATATGCGGCTCCGGTCTGATATTACAACATAATAACTATTCAAGTCAAATAATAATCGGGCCGAGCAAAATGTTCCACCGGAACATCTTACTCGGTCTTTTTCGTAGTATCGATAATTCAACATATTTACAACTATCATGCATTTTTCACGCAATCACCAATCTGGTCATTTTCTCTATCCACTTATCAATGAAACTTATAAACCCCTCAAAGCTTCATAGCTCTCCATTTGTTTGAAATAACGCCGATATTCCAGTATGTAATAAAGCAGATAAACAACATACTGATTGCCGATACGACAACTGCTTCAATAACGAGAAACGATGTCGAATAGGTTGATATGAATCTTGACGTAATTGTCAAAATGATATTTTGACAAAACCTAACAAATGTTCCCAATAAGATAATGTCTAATATGAACCGCCATAGGAATGATTTTGTAAATTTGGTCATGTTTTTCTCCTGTTATCAAATTATAATTTCAATAGCGTTGCTTACTTGTGTATATGAATGTGTGGTAGAATCATAATCAGTACACAATAATACTGTATATACTCCTTCCGGCACATCCTTTCGCAATTTGAATTCGTTTATTTCACTTGCATCGACAATTTTTTGAATTTCACCGTCCTTGACTATAAGCCAACATATATTTTCTAATTCTGAATTATCGCTCTTTGTAACAGTATATAAATCAGAATTTTCTTTCACAGATATATTTTCTGAATATGACGGCGAATTTTTTTTCTCAACCAACTGAATTGATTCTATGTATCCCAAATTCTTTCCATCTTTATCAGTATAAAACTCAATTTGAAACTCATCATTGTTATTAGCTGATTTTATCAAGTCATTATAATAGTCAAACTCTGATTTACTAAGACTTAATCTTAGTTGAGTATTTATGCTTTCATTATATACTTTTAATTTGTCTGAATCCGCATAAACTCCATAAAAATTATACAATTGAGTAGCCTGAACACCTTGAAATCGTGATGGATAAGAAGACTTTTTCGATTTTTTTGTATAAACCGAAATATTATCATCTTGCTTGGTTAAATTAATAGTTTTCTTAAAAGCACTTCCGTTGCTTATTTTTTGCACAACAGAAATTTCTTCAATTAGATTTTTTATGCCGTATGTACTATACTGAGACTGAACAGATATAAAATTCATCCACAATATTGAAACAAAACACGAAAATACGACTCCAACAATTTTATGACCTAAACCGTAACCTTTTTCATTAAAGAATGTTACAGCCGATTTTATCATAAACATGATCATAAAAAAGGCTAGTACAATTGCTGAGATTGCTTTAATTTTCAAAAATAAACAAACTAAATTTATATTTTCTTGACCAATCAATGAGTTTGGAGCAAAAAAATTCAATAATATATTTCCGAATATCAGCACTAACAAAAACCAACCGCAATTATTATAAATTGGTTTAATAGCTTTCATATTTTTCCCTACAAAATCTCCTCATTAATATGTTTGATATTGTTATATGCGTATTTATCATATACATAATCAACATCGTCATAAGTTTCCATACTTCTTGACAAAATCGCCAAGATAACGCTCTGCAAAATTCTTACGAAAATTCCAAGCAGAATTATATCTAATATAAATCTCCATAGGAATGATTTTGTGAATTGAGTCATTGTTTTTCCCCCCTAAAATAATCAATCTTCTTTTTCCAGTGGTACACTCTCATACTCTTCAGAATTACTATTCTTACTCCTCTTAGAATATAAAATGGTATTGCTGATAGGGGCTTGATCTTCGATTTCTTCGTCATTATCCAAAACAAGAGTGACAGCGTAATCTCCGGCAGGAGCAAAAGTTAGAATATTTGTCCAGTTTGACCGAATAGCTAAACTGCGCTTATAGAACTCGCCGTCACAGGTAATGTACCAATATATTTTCTTTTCCATCTCAGCTAATTCTACGCTGTTCGGATCTAAATCATCATACACTGCAATACCAGAACGCTCTACAAGTATTGTATTGTTTTCATTGACGCTTAATCTTATTTCAATATTTTGTTTTATAAAATATGAATATGATGGAGAACTAAGTGACAAATTGTAATCGGAGGTATCCGTTATATCCAGAACTTCTTTTACATAACCTGATCTTTTATAATATGAGATTCGAAAATGCCGTTCAACTGGAATTTCTTTTTGAAATCCGTTGTCGCCCTTGATCGTTTCGACCTGACTTGATTTTAGTGATCGTTTTACATTAACACCATCACTGTTTTCTACCCAAATATTTCGATTATCGTATAACTCAATGCTGTCGGTTTCAATACTTATCGGATCATCATATTCTATATCGTCATTTATTTCGGATATCAGAGACAACTGTTCAAATACTGTCATATTGCTGATCTCAAATATTTTATTTATACCTGCACCTACTCCTATAAGCAAACAAATAAAAACTAATATCCGTATCCGATTTTTTAACAAAAAATCTTTATCATGGTTTATTACGGCTGATGTAATAATTTTCAAGCCTAATTTTTTTGACTTATTAAATTTCCTATATCTTGCACTTAGCAAAAGGCCCTCACCCATAGCCATTATAATGACTGCGGCATTATACACAACCAAAAGATAGCATATAAAATTAAATATTATCAATCTTTTGAAATCAGATATACCGTTAGTGAATATCCCTTCATACAAATATTCATAATAAACACCATAAGCCGCAAATACGCCAATCAGAAATAAAATAACATTTATTAAGCAAACATAGTAAATATGATTTTCTAACTCATTATTGCCATCTATCAAAAAAATCCTCCTCTAAGTTCAATAATCTTCTTATTTCATTAATTACAAGTTTTGACCGTGTTACTGAAAAGGTCCGATATACATGAAAAAGCAGTAGATATGCCTTGATTACCTAATTCTAATACTGAAATAAGCAAAGGAAACAGTGTATAGAACTCAGAATCTTCAGCCTTTTTAGTATCTGCTTCGACTGCATACTCGTCATCTATTTTAAATTGTATCACAGCTTCTTCAATTTTGCAACCCTCATCGTAAATAAATTCCGAACAAATTCCTAAAGTTGCATCATTTGTCATTGCTTTTGAGTAAAGGCTTTCTCATGCATCAAGATTTGACAGAATATTTCCTGCAGCTTTCATTTTAACCGATACCTCGAAAGGATTTGTATCGGTATGAATATTTGAAAAGTTTTCGACATCTGGCGGAACGTCAACTTCAAATATATATTCGGAATCTGGCACGCCAAAAGTCTGGGGATTTAATGGATCAAGTCCTAGAGCTATTTCATCGCCGTCGCTTATACCGTCGTCATCTGTATCGTATTTTAATTGTATTGTGCAAAAGCAGTCAACACAAGACCAGTTACAAGAAATTCAAGAGTTTCAAAGTTTTCACTGATAGTAACTCCATTAACTACGCCATTGGCTATTTCAGGTGTCACTCCGTTTCCCTTTAAAGCTTTGAATCCAAATGTTTTAGTTTCATTGGCTGCTATCGGGGTTGTTGTAATGTCATTTACAATAGAATATGAATTTGCATCTGCAGATACCAGTCTCGCATTCCATAATATCCTCAATTGTAAAATTAGTATCAAAATTGAGTCGCCAAGCATCTATTGGTTCGGCTGAGAGATTTTGTATTTTTATTTCACCGGTAAAACCGTTACCCCAATCGTTGGTAACATTCAGCGAAACAATATATTCATTTTCTGCTTTATCGGTTCTTTGTGAACAGATTTCAAAAGCTTTTGGAATTTCAAGACCTTCTCCTGTCACACACGAATTGTTATCAGCGACATCTGCTGCCGAAGCGTAGACCGGAACAATTATGTTGATGAGGACAATAACAGACATGAAAATTGAAATGATTCTTCATTTCGATTTTTCTCCTGATATGTAAAAACTTGTTTTCATAGGAATCCGACGCACAGTTTTCCATGCTGAAAAATTATGATTAGAAATCCGATTGCCGCTCCTATGGTAATGCTTTCTTATATTTTTTTAGTCATCAAAATTAGAAAAAAGTGTTTTTTTGCTTGCTGAATAATGTCTGACAATACTTTCTCCGGGTTTCAGACTGATTGTTTCAGACTCGCCGTCTTTTAAAAGAGCCGGTAAGAATCTTTGAATATTTTTCTTGTCCACATTTCCGTTTTCCCACGGAATAATATCAAATATTCCATTAGGATAAACAACAGTCATGTCGTTTACATTAAGGAATTCTGAGTATCCGCACAAAAAAAGCCGATCCTATTGGTTTCTCTGTTTTAAGAGATACCAACAAAATTGGCAGATCCAATAAATTTGTATTAAAAACAATGTGATAGTTCTTTTATATACAAATCGGCAGGCTTAGAGCAAAATATACTCAAAGTCTGCCGTTTTGTTTGACGCTGTTTAATTGTTGAGGGTTCAGATCCTTTTTTTACGAAAAAGCATCTACGGTTTTACACCTGAAATTTTTACCCTCAAAACGCAAAAAAAGCTCGTAAATACGAGCTTTTCG
>NZ_QTVE01000024.1:0-23481 GCF_003460465.1 Ruminococcus sp. AF37-20
ATAATTCTTGTTCGAATAAAATGTGTCAAGTGATATTGACAAAACCAAGATTCGGTATTTCGGCACTCCAAGGCTTGCTATTTTCAATTGTCCAGTTTACAGATTCCTTTTCATTGGATTGTGCAATGACCGTTCCATTTTCATCTGTCAAGATCGATCTCACAGAACACTTGCCCACAATATCCAGCGTTGCAGAGAAGATACCGTTTGTACCGTCATAATCTGCAATCACTCTCATATCACGAACATGGGCAGACGGTGCCGCATAAAGGAATACGTCACGGAAAATGCCGGAGAATCTCCAGAAATCCTGATCTTCCAGCCAGCTTGCAGAACTTCTTTTGAACACTGCAACAGCAAGTTTGTTGTCCTTTTCACGGATATATGGTGTCAGTTCAAATTCAGACGGTGTAAAAGAATCCTCGCTGTAGCCGATAAATTCGCCGTTCAGCCAGACATACATAGCAGTTTCCACACCCTGAAAAGAAATGAATACACGCTTGTTTTTCAGAGCATCGTTCAAGTCAAAATATCTGATGTAGCTGCCGACAGGGTTGTCCTTTTCAGAGATAAACGGAGGACGGAGATGCTCCTGTCCCTCCCAAGGATAAATGGTATTGACGTACTGCGGTTTGCCGTATCCCTGCAATTCCATGTGTCCCGGAACCTGAATGTTGTCAAAATTGTCAGTGCTGTCGCTTTCTTCATAGAACTTTTGCTTCCATTCAGATGGATTCTTTGCCCACGCAAATTTCCAGGTGCCGTTCAGATTCTGAATCAGAGAGGAATTGTCTGCATCGGCTTCCAAATGGTTTGCATAGATTCTGTGGTCGGAATGTGCTGCGATTCTGTTGACTGCAAACACTTCCGGATCGGTCAGCCAGTCGAGTGTATATTTCATATTGTTCCCTCCATTTTAGTTCTGTAATTCCATCACAACTTCATTATCGGATATTCCAAGTTTTTCTTTGATTTCCGCATTTGCCTTTTCAACATTCATCTTAGAAAGAATAAATGTGATGATCAAATCAAGTGCAAACGGAACGATCAGATACATAATGTGAAGCATATTGATAGCAGAATCAGGCTGTACTGTCAAAGTGCCCTTGAATCCGCTAAAGTCGAGCAAAAGACCGACAATTGCTGTTCCAAGTCCACCACCAATTTTTACACCAAGTGATGTGCAGGAGTACATGATTCCATCAACATGCTTGTGTTTGGTAAGCCAGCTATATTCAGAGCATGATGCGATGACTGCATTCATATCACCTTGCCATGGACCTTGACCGAGTGCTGCAAGTGCTGTAAATGCAAGCATCAGCGGAATGTTTCCCATGTATCCGGCAACTGCTACCAGAAGTCTGCCAACTGTTGCTACCATGTAGCTGTATTTGTTCAGCTTATACATTCCGTTCCATTTTTGTACGATGGTAGGAGTGAAGATCAAGGCGATAATCAAAGGAATATTGATAAACCACGCAAATGTGCCGAACATATTCTCATCTGCGAGAACATATTTTGCATAGTATGTTCCAACACCGATCATAGCACCATAGAACTGCTGCAAAATGTAGGTTACTGTGATCATCACATAATATTTGTTGTGTACGAGAATTTTGAATGCTTCGCCAAAACTGTATTTGGTTTCTTCTGTTTTTGTTTCACTGTCTGCAAGTTCCACATCAGAAAGTTCCTTTACAGAAAGAGCGGAATTTGTATTTACAATAAGACCGATAACCGCATAAATAATTGCGACTGTTCTCCAGCCATTTGCACCACCGCCCATTGTTTCAACAAATTGGAATGTAACAGCCTGAATCAGTAGGCTTGTTCCAAATGCGAAGATAAAGCGATAAGAACCCATCTGAACTCTTTCCTTGCTGTTCTTTGTAACAAGAGCGGTCAGAGTTGCCTATTTAAACAACTCTACATCTACTGTAGTGGATAATACTAAACCTTTGATTGTAACAAGCTGTGGAAATTATCGTGTGAAAAATCGTTCTGAAGTAGTAACACGTCGTCCGAAGGGAAGAAAAGATTATCAGCTTTTATATATTGCCTCCGGAAAAGGACATTTTTTCATTCATGGAGAAGAAAAAACGGTTTCAGCCGGAAATATTATTATATATTTGCCAGATCAACCACAGGAATATGTTTATTATTGTGCAGATCAAACCGATGTTTATTGGGTGCATTTTACCGGAAATGAAGTAGAAGAAATTTTAAAGTATTACAATATCAACCTGAAAAATAGTATTCTCTATATTGGAACATCTCCCGATTATCAGTGGTTATTTGGTCAGATGATACAGGAATTGCAGCTTTGCAGACCACGGTATGATGAATTGATTTCTTTGCAGCTGCGAAATATTTTTGTTTTGATAAGCCGTGCAATCATTAGTGCAAAGAAATTCAGTAGCACCAGTGAAAAAGAAGTTGCATTTGCGATGCACTATTTTCGTAAGAATTACAACACAGAAATCAGCATTGAGGAGTACTCCGAATCCAGAGGGCTTAGCAACTGTTGGTTTATTCAGTGCTTTAAAGAAATCACAGGTTCCAGTCCGCTGCAATATATCTTAAAGCTGCGAATCTCCAACGCACAAAGTTTGTTAGAAAATACCGACTACACCATTACTGAAATTGCAAATATGGTTGGATACACCAATTCGCTTTATTTCAGCAGACTGTTTCATAAATACATTGGTATGTCACCAAAAGAATATCGAAAAGTAAAACTCAAAGAAAATCTCAGGGAGTAAAAAACAAAACTCGTTTGGCTAAAACTAAGCCAAACGAGTTTTGTTGATTTTTGATAAGAAATAAGGAATGGCTACATTACCAAACACGTCTGAATTGCAATCTCCTCAGCTTGCAACTCAAAGAGATTCTCAAGCTGCCAAACCTTAGCGGTATCAGCAGAGAAGATTTTGAAAAGGTACAGGAAAATCAGAATTAACTTCTTTGTTTTCCTAATAATGTTTAATATATTTAGTGATAGTATCGATTAATTCCTCCATGTTAATCGGCTTGGAAATATGGTCATTCATGCCTGAATTCAGGGATTCCTGAATATCATCTATAAAAGCATTTGCAGACAAAGCTATAATTGGAATCGTAACTGCATCGGACCGCTCTATACCCAAGGCTCGAATAGCTTTTGCTGCTTGGTGTCCATCCATGTTTGGCATCATAATATCCATCAAAATAAGATCGTATGTGCCTCGTGGATGATTTTTAAACAAATCCACAACTTCTTTTCCGTCTGATGCACGTGTTACGGTCGTACCAGCATCTTCCAGTATCATCGTAGCAAGTTCAGCATTTAGATCATTATCCTCAGCCATAAGAACATGAATACCCGTCAAATCTCTATGTAGATGTTGTTTTTGTTCTGATTGAATAACCTGTTCTGACAACTCCAGTGGGATCTCCACTGTGAATGTAGAACCTACACCTTTTTTGCTCTCAACAGCGATCGAACCGCCCATCATATCCACATATTTTTTTGTGATGGCCATACCAAGACCGGTTCCCTTATATTGAGTTCTGGCATTAGCATCATCTTCTTGTGAAAACGGATCGAATAATTTTTTCTGGAACTCTTCGCTCATGCCAATACCGTTATCTCGAACAACATAACGAGTTATGATATGTTTCTCATCCGCTCCTGGGTAACTGCTGATATCCAAAGTAATCTTTCCGCCGTCCTTTGTGAATTTCACAGCATTGCCAAGAAGATTCACCAAAACTTCCCGGATACGCGCAACATCCGCAAGGACATATGGGTTCTTTGGGATTTCTCGATGTACTTCAAACTTAAGATCTCGGTTATAAAGAAGTCCATTCATAATCGCCTGGACGTTATCTGTCAATTGAGTAATGTCCACCGGCTCGGGCGAAATAGTAACTTTTCCACTTTCAATGCGAGTAAAATCCAGAACGTCATTCAACAAAGAGAGAAGATGATTCGAACTTTTTTGAACTTTCTCCAAGCTATCATGAATATCTGAAACCGTGTTCTGGTGAAGCGCAATGTTTGTAAATCCAATAATGGCATTCATCGGCGTTCTGATGTCATGGCTAATACTAAGCAAAAACGCAGATTTTGCTTTGTTGGCAGCATCTGCTTCCTCAGCGGCGGTCATTAATAATTGTTTTTGTTTTTGCTCTTCTGCCTTGCTTTTCTGGTAAACATAATAGGTATATAGACAAATTAAAAGCAATACAGCTCCTGCGACTAAACCGCAGATGATGGAAATATGATTCGTCTCTTCAACCATTCCATAAGCTGATTGCATATCCATTTCAATGCAAAATGCGCCAATGATTTCTCCAGTCCCATCATGATTTGCTCTTACAGGATAGCAAGCCGTAAAAATCGGACCCCATGTTGTATCAATGATATCCTGAGAGTACACATTCTCCCCAGAAATAGCCCTATCAATATACGGAACCATTTCTTCCTCAATATAATCTCCAGGGTGTCTTACATCATCCGCATCCGAATCCAAACCGTCTACCACATAAACGAGTTTTCCTTCTTCATTTTTTGTAGCGGTGTAAATATATCGAGTAGAATTCAGTGTTCTGATTTCATTGAAATATGAAGAAATATCCTTATATAATTGCTTCTTTTCATCAGATTGATCTTTGATTTGATCAAAATCTTCTTTGCCGATTCTTCCATCCACGAGTTTGTGTACTGCATCTGCACTCGCTGTGTCACGTATGATTTCTGTTTCAAGGGCGGTCTTAGTGTAAGAACTTTGCAGAATAAATGTGTACAACGCTATTACAAAAATCGTCAAAAGCCCTGCAATCACAAAGATACTGCCTGTATTCTTCAGCCTAAGGAGTTTTTTTAAATTAATTCCTTCTTTTGTTTCCTTCATGCTGCTCATTCACATCCTCTAAATCCCAATTTATCGTTCATCCCTAACCTCTATAATTCCACCTACAAAAAAACAATATGTGGTTGCCAGCCTCCATTGAAATCGGGATATACTTTTGGCATGGAAGCATAATACTCCTGAACTTCAGTTGTAATATCCTCTTTGGAAAATTGATGCTGATACAACTTTTTGCAAAGAAATGTTAATTTTGCCTCTTTATAGGTTACTCCCTGACCGATTTCAATAGGAGTCAGTCCTGCAGGATTGGTTGTCACCCTTTTTCATTTTCCAAAAAAATCATCTCAAAATGCCTGACATCTAATCCACTGTCTCAAATTGTGACATCTAATCCGAGGTTACAAGCTGACACATATTTTACAGTAGATATGTTTCCATATAATAAAACCGAGCTTTCCACAAGGCTTCTCTGATGATACCAACCTTACAAAAAGCCCGTAAATACGCTACTTTTCGCTATTTATTTCTCTTTTCTAGACATCAAACAGACCGTCTCAACATGCCCCGTCCTACCAAACAGATCCACGCCCTTGACCTTGACCGTCTTATACCCCAATTCTTCCAGCACAGCACAGTCTCTGGCAGCAGTAGCGTGATTGCAGGATATCATAACTATCCTGTCAGGGGACATTTTTGCCATGTACTCCAGTGCATCCCTAGTGCAGCCCTTTCTTGCAGGGTCAGCTATTATCACATCTGGTCGCTCGCCACGGCTGTAAAGTATCTCTGCTATCTTTCCTGCGTCACCACATATAAATTCCGCATTTGTGACATTGTTTGCTGCGGCATTTCGTTTTGCATTGTCTATTGCAGATTGTATTATCTCAACACCTATGAGCTTTTTCACCTTTTTGCTCATTGACAAACCAATCGTTCCTGCACCGCAGTAAAGATCAAGAAGAGTTTCCTTTCCTGTCAGCTGAGCATAATCTGCGGCAATTTCATAAAGCCGCTCCGCCTGAATTGTATTTACCTGATAAAATGACAGCGGTGATATCTCTATATCATTTCCACACATGGTATCGTGTATCGTGTCGCTTCCATACGCAGTAACAAGCTTCTGTCCGAGTATACAGTTGGTCTTTCGGCTATTCTCGTTGAAAACTATACTCTTTATATCAGCATATTTTTTGCAAAGCTCACCCACAAGCACATCAAATACGCCACGCTTTTTAAGGTCGGTAATAACAAGACAGACCATTATCTCACCTGAGTGTTCGCCACGCCTGAGATAAATATGCCTGAGCAGACCACTTCCCGTTTCCTCGTTGTATGCCTTTATCTTACGCTCGTTCACATAAGCCATTATGTCATCAGCGACAGCTTTAAATATAGCAGGCTGTAACGCACAATCAGTGTGATCGCATACATGATGAGAACGCCTTGAATAGAATCCACAAACTGCCTTGCCGTCCTGCTCTGCTACAGGGTACTGCGCCTTGTTGCGATAGCCAACAAGCTGTTTACAACCCTCAAAGCTGTCATATTCAGGATAAAGCTTACCAATACGCTCAAATGAATCCTTTATGAACTGCTCTTTTACACGGCATTCTTCCTCATAGCTCATGTGACGAAAACAACAACCGCCACACCTTGAATACACAGAGCAATCGTTCTTCGTTCTTTCAACCGAACCACTTACAATATTTTCGATAATGCCATAGCAATACGTTTTGCAGACCTTGACTATCCTGCATTCGATAACGTCGCCAATAACAGTAAAAGGCACGAAAACAGCAATGCCCTCGTGCTTTCCTACTCCGTTGCCCTCATTTGTCATACCGCTTATTTCAAGCCTGATAATCTCATTTTTCTTTAGCATAAAATTCCTCTATCTCATTTTTTCGCTTAAGCATAAGCTCAAAATGCTTATTGTATTCCAGCGGAAATTTGTAATTGAACACACGCTCCAAACGTCCGCCATCTTTGTCAACAAGCTTTGTGGAGCCACCTGCACCCATTGCAAGAATGGTCTGAACCTCTTCCATTATATAGATATTATACAAACTCTCGTGGCCCCGCTTTGTCCAGCCTATATTTTCAAGATTTTCAAGCATATTCTTCTGTCTGTAGAGATAATAAGGCAGATAGCCGCTTTCAGAAAGTCTTTTTGTGGCATACTCTACCATTTTATCGGCTGGATTTTTCAGCACTTCCCTGTCACCACTGTGATTTAGCCTAGCCGCACGCTTTATGGAAAGTGTGTGTACAGTGATATTCTCAGGAGCAAGCTCGATAAGCTTATCAATGGTATTCTCAAAGCTCTCCACTGTGTCTGTTGGCAGACCTGCGATTATATCGGTATTTATAGAGTCAAAACCAACTTTTCTTGCAAGGTCAAAGCTGTCAAAAAACTGTGCAGTTGTGTGCTTTCTGCCAATAGCCTCAAGAACGCTGTCATTCAAAGTCTGTGGATTTATAGATACTCTGCCACAGCCGTTTGCTTTAAGCACCTTCAGCTTTTCTTCAGTTATGGTGTCTGGCCTTCCCGCTTCAACAGTGTATTCACGGACAGTTGACATATCAAAGCTGTTTTCAATGACTTTCATAACTCTGTCAAGCTGAGCAGCAGTGAGCGTGGTAGGAGTGCCGCCGCCAAAATATACGGTGTCAAGCTTTAAACCAAGCTTTTCCGTTATCTTCGCAGTATAAACTATCTCCTCACACAGCTTGTTCACATACTCAGGGATAAGCTTCATACAGCCCTCGATAGATTGCGAAACGAAAGAACAGTAGGAGCATCTTGTGGGACAAAACGGCACTGACACATAAAGACTAAAGCTGTCCTTTTCAAGCTCATCGAGGACAGGCTTCTGGGTTATGGCAGTTTTGTATGCAATATCGCACTTTTCTTCGCTGCAAAGATATCTGCTCTCCATGGCTTTAAATATCTCCGCCTTGTTCATGCCCTCACTGAGCATATCATTCACACGCTTCACAGGTCTTATTCCCGTTATAACGCCCCATTTCGGCACAATGCCTGTTATCTCGCTCATTGCCTTAAAAAGAAGTCTTGACAGTGAAAGTTCCATGTCGCTTTCAAAATGCACAAACTCCTCTTTTTCGCAAGTCTTGCCGTCATATCTCACCTTAACGCTCAAACAAACATTGTCAGCGTTATCCTTTTTCTGAGAGAACACATAATCGTCCTCTGTATCTATGCTGTCAGAAAAAACGTGGGTAAAGAGCGTTGCAGGGATAAAAAGCTTCATTACTCCCTCAAGCTCATATTTATAATCGTTGCCGCTGAATATCAGAGTCATTTCAAAGCCTCCGCAGCCTGCCTGAGATATGGGTTATACTTTCTCTCAGCGTCAAGTGTCGTGACATTCATGTGCCCTGGGTAAACAGTGAGATTTCCACCAAGGTCAGCTATTTTCATAAGCGACTTCATAAGGGCTGTGCTGCTTCCATCAGGCATATCAGTTCTGCCAACACTTCTTGAAAATAGGGTATCTCCCGAAAACATATTCATGCCGCATATGAAACAGACAGAACCGCTTGTATGTCCCGGCGTTTCCAACACGTCAAATTCAAGCTCGTCAAGCTTTAGTATATCGTCCTCTGTAAACACATTGACCTTGCCTGTGTAATTTCTGTGTCCTCTTATTCTGAAAAGATTAGCAAGCATTCCTGCGTCATCTGTAAGCTTAGGCTTATCCATAATGTGGATATACACCTCGCAGCCTGTCCTGTCTACAAGGTCAGCCACAGCACCGATATGGTCAAAATGACCGTGTGTAAGAAAGATCTTTTTAAGCGTAAGACCGTGACTCTCTATCTCACCGAGAATATAATCAGGGTCGGCAGGTGCATCGATAAGAACGCAGTTATTTTCTTCACTTGCAACAATATAGCTGTTCGTTTCACAAACACTCAATGGTTTGAGCCTATATATTTTCATTATCTGTCCTTTCTTATTTACCGCTTCTTTCAACAGAAATAACGTTCTTTATTTTCTGAAGCTTGTTTATAACATTGTTGAGCTGTTCCATTCCTGCAATGCTGACAGTTACGGAAAGCATTGCATTGCCGTTTTTCAGTTCCCTTGAGGTTGACTCATAGATAAAAATATTGATCATTGCAAGTGCTGACGAAACGTCTGCCAACAGACCTATTCTGTCAACTGCAACAATATCCAAAGTACACTTGAAATAGCCAGTATGCTTTTCAGAACTTTCCCACTTAACATTTATCCAACGAGCGGCATTTTCAGGATCATCTTTCTGCGAAAGATAGTTCACGCAATCCTTTTTATGCACGGATATGCCGTGACCTCTCGTGATAAAGCCGACTATTTCGTCACCTGGAAGCGGATTACAGCACTGTGCAAACTTGATAGCGCAGTTGTCGATGCCGTCAACGATAACACCGGTGGAATTTTTGGAAGTCTTTATCTTATTTTCAAGTTCAGAAGTATCAGGCTGAGCCTTTTCACCATATTTCTTATTATACTCAGATTTCAGCCTTTGCATCACCTTTGAAAGCTGAACACCACCATAGCCGATAGCTGCAAAGAAGTCGTCAAGGGTATCACAACTGTGTCTGTGCATATCCATTTTGAGAAAGTCCTCAAGTTCTTCCTCAGGCACTCTTATATTATTTCTGCGGAACTCTCTTTCAAGAGCATTTCTGCCCTCAAAGATATTTTCCTCTCGTCTTTCCTTTTTGAACCATGAACGTATCTTGGATTTGGCTTCATTGGTCTTGCAGATATTAAGCCATGAACGGCTTGGACCATGACCTTCAACGTTGGTAGTAAGTATCTCGATTATCTCGCCTGTTTTTATCTGATAATCATAAGACACCATTTTCTTGTCTACCTTTGCGCCGCACATCTTATGACCCACCTGTGTGTGGATAGCGTAAGCAAAGTCGATAACAGTTGATCCGACAGGCAGTGTTATCATATCTCCCTTTGGAGTGAAAGCAAAAACGTCCTCAGGGGCAAGGTCATTTTTGATAGCTCTTACTATCTCCTCAACGTCGTTTGACTCCTGCTGTGACTCGATTATCTGTCTTATCCATGCAAGGCGCTGATCGTCCTTTGAGCTACCCCTTACACCCTCCTTATATTTCCAGTGAGCGGCAATACCATATTCAGCCGTTCTGTGCATTTCCCATGTTCTTATCTGAACCTCGAAAGGTATTCCCTCTCTGCCGATAACAGTTGTGTGAAGAGATTGATACATATTAGCCTTAGGCGTGGAAATATAGTCCTTAAATCTATTTGGGATAGGTCTGAACATATCGTGGATTATGCCAAGTACGTTATAGCACTCTGTAACTGTATTGACGATAATTCTTACGGCATAGCGATCATATATCTGGTCTATCTCCTTGCCGTCACGATATACCTTTTTATAAATACCATAATTGCTTTTAACTCGACCCTCGATAAGGGGAACAGGGTCAAAGTCCTTTTCAAGCCTGTCATGTATCTTGTGCTTGATGTTTTCAACAAGCTGTTCACGGCTGCCCTTTCTGAGCTGCATTTGCTCGTCTATCTCGGCATAAGCATAAGGATCAAGATAGTAAAAAGCAAGATCTTCAAATTCATCTTTAATTGAGCGTATTCCAAGGCGGTGAGCTATCGGTGCATAGATGTTCATTGTTTCATGGGCGATAGTTCTGCGTTTTGAATCTTTGCAATAATTAAGAGTACGCATATTGTGAAGTCTATCTGCAAGCTTTATGATAATAACACGAATATCCTCGCTCATTGCAAGAAGAATTTTTCTGATATTCTCGGCTTTCTGCTCGTCTTTGGTGAAAGTTTCTACCTTTTTCAGCTTTGTAACGCCATTTACAAGCATTGCAACGTCTGAGCCAAAATTCTTCTGTAATTCTTCAAGAGTACATGGAGTGTCCTCCACAACGTCATGAAGAAGTGCTGCACAAATAGTATCAGTATCCATGCCAAGCTCCAAAAGAATATATGCAACAGACAGCGGGTGGGTTATATACGGCTCACCAGACTCTCTTTTCTGATTGTGATGATACTTTTCAGCAAGTTCATAGGCGGAAACGATTTTTGACAGATCGTACTGCCTCTCGCCATCAAGTATTTTCTGAATAAGTGCATCAATGGAACACACCGACCTCTCACCTATATGCTCAGGCTTTGAAGCTTCAGGCACAGCGTCGGTATAGTCAGGAGAAGCCGTAGGAGCAGGCTTTTCTTCAAACTGCTCTTTAACCTCGGCTTCGGCAGGAAGATCTTCTTCACTGACAGTTTTTATCTCAGGCATATTTTCTATCTTATCCATTTCAGCAGGATCAAGCAAAATATTCTCTTTATCTGACACTTTAGTTACCTGCCTTTCCAAGCATTTCATTCAGCTTAACAAGAGTTTCAGAGTTCTCAAGATTTACCTTTTGTTTCGGCACAACGTAGCTTATTTTCATAGTTGCGGGTCTGAACTCGATAAGACCCTTATCACGGAAAATATCAACACAAATATGCAGTTTGCAATAATTCATACTGTCGCCTGATATTTTCATAAAAAGATTATCCAACGTAATATTCTTAACTGCACTTATGTATTTATATACACCGATAAGCTCCTGCCTTGTCGGGATTATTTTTCTTATAAAACTTGCAGGAAGCTGTTCCCCGCGCATGAGCTTTTCATAACAATCCTTTGCCGCAAAATATCTTTCCTGCTTTACTCCACTCAATCTATGGTCGATAACTCTTATGGATATGGACTCACGGTTATTGAACACATTTATTCCAAGCTCCACGAGCATATCAAGCTTATCGCCAACTGCGAAACAAGCTTTTTCAGGTGCAAGGGAGAAAATAAGAGCCTGTCCTCTATAGCTTCCGTATGAAAACTCGATCTTTGTATGCTTGCCCTGTGACAGCGGTATTATCTTATCTACTCTTACTCCAAGCATTGCAAAAACGGGAGCAGGGTTCTCTGCACCAAAAGGCTCCATTGCGGCAAGACCCTTTACATTATCAAGGTTGATATCCTGCGGCATAAGAAGCTTATCCGCTATAAGCTCAACGCTAGGGAATTTCTCCATAGGATCGCTGTATTCATACACCATTTGAGTGAACTTTTCGATATTCTCAGCCTTCAGTGACAGACCTCCTGCACACTCATGTCCACCAAATTTATCAAGCAGCTCTCCGCAATGCTGAAAACACTTGAATATATTGAAGCCCTTTACGCTTCTCGCAGAGCCTCGTGCGTTTCCATCATCATCAATTGAGATTATAACATTCGGCTTTCCGTAAAATTCCAAAATGCGTGAAGAAACAATGCCAATAACTCCGTGGTGCCAGCCCTTGCCTGAAAGCACAAGCACTCTATGGTCAAGAGTTTCATGGTGAGCGTTTATATGGTTTACTATTTCTGTCATTATCTCTGTTTCCGCCTGCTTGCGTTGGGCGTTAAGATTTAAAAGAGTGTCAACATAATTTTCAGCGTCCTCCGGGTCTTCGCTTAGAAGCGTTTTTACAGCTGTAAGAGGTGAGCCAAATCTACCCGAAGCGTTTATAACAGGGGCAATCCTAAAAGCAATGCCTGTTGAGTCAAGAGCATTTCTATCAAGCTTTGCTTTATCTATAAGATAGTTTAACCCCAATATTTCGGTGTTTGCAAGATATTCAAGACCACGCTTGACAATAGTTCTGTTTTCCCCCGTGAGTGGCACAACATCCGCAACTGTACCGATAGCACAAATGTCGGCATACTGTTCCATAACAGTGTCGTAACTGCCGCCGTCAAGTGCAGCACAAAGCTTGAAAGCTACACCAACGCCTGCAAGGTCTTTGTATGACGAAGGACAATCTGCACGATGCGGATTAACGATAGCCCTTGCCCTCGGAAGCTTCTCAGGCGGCTGGTGGTGATCTGTGATAACAAGTTCCATATCAAGCTCAGCAATACGCTCAGCTTCCTCAACCGCGGAAATGCCGTTATCCACAGTGACGATAAGCTTAACCCCCTTTTCTGCAAGCATTTCAATAGCTTCCATGTTCATGCCATATCCAGCCTCACGCTCAGGAATATAGTACATAATGTTTGCGCCCATGCTTTCAAGATAGTTGTAAAGTATAGTGGTGGACGTAACTCCATCGCAGTCATAGTCACCGTAAATACAAATAAGGTCATACTGATCGACCGCCTTGTTTATCACCTCGGCGGCTATAGCCATATCCTTTATAAGAAAAGGATCACTAAGTTCTTCGCCTTTAAAAAAATCAGCAAGGCTGTCAAAATCAGTGAAACCCCTTGAAGTCATAACGTCTAGGGTAAGGCTTTTTAAGTCACACTTGTTCATAAACTCTGCAGTTTTCACAGGGTCAGGTCTGTTTATTCTCCATTTTTTCATATAGAAATAGTCCTTTACGCAAATTTACATTCGTTATTCATTATACCACATAAGCAGCCTTTTTTCAAGTAGCATCAAGAAAAAGTGTGAAATTTTAGGCATAAAAACAGCACCGCAGAAATCCCCGCAGTGCTGAAATATGGATCTTTTATTATTTTGCCGCAGAAACTGCAACAGCGTTTCTGCCATATTTTTCATTACCTGTTGGTTTATCACCTACAGGACTGAATGTTGGAACGATCTTTTCGACCATTTCAACGATATTTTCGTCATTGTTATAGCTTGCACGAGCAAGCTCTCCAAGCTGACCCAGGAACGTTTCTGTGTCAAACGGTATAGGCTTTCCGATATGGATAAGCTCATTGTCCGTTTTCATCATGCCCTCCTCTGCCATAAGCTTCTCCTCAAAAAGCTTCTCGCCAGGACGCAGACCTGAGTAAACTATTTTAATATCTACATCAGGCTTATATCCTGAAAGTCTGATAAGATTTCTTGCAAGTGTATCTATCTTCACAGGCGCACCCATATCAAGGACAAATATCTCACCGCCCCATGCGTATGTGCCTGCCTGAAGAACAAGGCTCACAGCCTCAGGTATAGTCATGAAATATCTTATGATATCAGGGTGAGTAACAGTAACAGGACCGCCTGCTTCTATCTGCTTTTTGAACAGTGGGATCACAGAGCCGTTGCTTCCAAGAACATTTCCAAAACGAACTGCAACAAACTGTGTGCCATTTCTGTCCTTATTGCCAACGCTTTCGATCTTAATCGCTTCACTGCTCTCTATATTATCAACAGCTATCTCGTCCATCGGATCGTTCTCAAGCATACCGTCTGTCATTTCATCAACGTGTGCATGGAGCATAGGCAGAAGATCTGTTCTGCCTGCCTTGCTGATAGCGTCCATGCTCTGGATGACCATTTCGCAGAGTCTTTTACTTGCACCCATAATATTAGTAGGGTTTACAGCCTTATCAGTGCTTATAAGCACAAACCTCTTTGTGCCATGCTTCAAAGCGGCATAGGCTGTCTTGTATGTACCAACAACATTGTTTTTGATAGCTTCATTAGGGCTTGTTTCCATAAGCGGAACGTGCTTATGTGCTGCAGCGTGATAAACGATATCAGGCTTGTATTTTTCAAAAACGTCATTGATACGTCTGCTGTCACGAACAGAGCCGATAAGCGTCACAAGATTGAGTTTACTGCCATATCTACGTTTAAGCTCCTGCTCTATTTCATAAGCATTGTTTTCATAAATGTCAAATATGATAAGCTGTTTAGGCTCATGACCTGCTATCTGTCGGCAAAGCTCGCTTCCGATAGAGCCACCGCCACCTGTTACCAATATGGTCTTACCCTTAAGGTGCTGGAATATCTCGTCCATGTTTACTCTGATAGGCTCTCTTCCAAGCAGATCCTCGACTGCAACAGGCTTCATCTTGCTGAGAAGCACCTCACCATTTGTTATCTGATAAACGCCCGGAAGCTGTTTCATCTCACAGCCTGTTTCCTTACAAATATTAAGGATATCCCTTTTGTTCTCAGGTGATGCAGTTGGAATTGCAAAAAGGATCTGATCAATATTATACTTTTTGACGCTTTCCATAATGCAATCACGGCCACCGACGATAGGAACTCCTCCGATATTTCTTCCCCACTTATTTGGGTTATCATCGATTATGCAGAGTGGTCTTGCATTTGCACGTTCTGACATCGTAAGCTCTTTAAGGATCATCTGACCCGAAGCACCTGCACCAATGACCATTGCATTATGCACTGCCACTTGATTTGTTACCTGCTTTGCTCTTAAAAGAGTGATATACCTATAGGCAAAACGCACTGCTGTTATAAGCACGAACTGAGTTCCCGCACCTACTATGTAGTAAGCCAAAGGCATTCTCATAAAGAGCAATGTTATACCCACAGCCTGGAATATGGTAGTAACTATCGAGGCCAAAAATATCCTTGACAGTTCGCCAATGCTAGCAAATCTCCACAAACTATTATAAAGCTTGAACACAAAAAACACCACAACACAGAAAGCTGTATAGATGGGAGCAAACTTAACATAGGCAAGCATATACTCCTTTGGTATTGCAGAAAAAGTAAGGTCAAATCTGATGAAAAGTCCGAAAATGTAGGATAGATTTACGGCAACAATATCATAGAAACACAGAAAGAATGCAATAAGCATCCAATGCTTTATCTTTTTGTTTTTCCACACCTGAGCTGTGTTTTCACTTGTTTTCTCCATAAATAAAACATACCTCCGCTCGTTTAAAGCAATGAATAAGATCACACCATGGCCACCCCTCAATGGCACAGTGCAGGCTATTTATAATATCATCAATATTTTTTCTATACTTAAAAAGCAAACATTCTTTCTTCGTCAGCCATAGCAGACATGAGTACTTTATCAGAACGTCTTATATTTTCACTTCCAGATCTTTTAGCTATAAGATCAAAATTAGGTTTTCTATCATCAAGATTATGAGCATCGCTTCCAAAAACAAAATCACTGCCACTTGAAATAAGCTTATTAACAAAACGTCTTGTGGAAAAATGCTCAAAAGCTTCTGCATTTATCTGAAAAACTGCATCCACAGACATCAGACTTTTCAGATCTGACTTTGAATAAACGCCCATATATCTATGTACATGGGCGATTATCGGAATTAGCCTTCGAGAATTTGCTATCTCGTCTATCTCCTCGACGATCCAACTGTTATACCGAGCGAACGGTGGTTCAAGAAGAATAAGTCTTGTTCCGCTGATACACATCTTTTCAAGTCCGTCAAGTCCACTTATGCCCTTTTCTATGGCGACTTCTGCACCAATATGTATATCCTTCACGGCAGGGTCAGCAGCCATGAGCTTCTCATAAGCATTTTGCCGTTTGACAAGATAACTGTCTAAAGAAGATTCCCTGTGCATATAAAAATGCGGTGTTGCCACAATTATACCTATGCCCTGCTGTTTCATCATTTTTATCATTTTAAGTGATGTTTTGATGCTGTCAGAGCCGTCATCAATATTCGGCAGTATGTGGCTGTGATAATCGGTAGTCAATCTAACATCTCCATGTCATTTAACTTTCGGCAGAAGTATCCTTCCCACCGTATTTATAGCTGTAGTCATATTTATACTTGTAGCTATACTTGTATCCGTAATGAGAACCGTTCTTTGCGGAAATATCATTAAGAACGAAACCAAGCAGATTGCAATCGCCTATCTCAAGCTTCTTCATAGACTCCTCTATCTCCTGATATGTAGTTCTTCCATATCTTGCAATGAGAAGAACGCCTGCGACCTCGTCTGCAAGGCTCATTACGTCAGTTACAGGAAGCAGCGGGGTTCCATCGACAATAACATAATCATACTTATGCTGAACATATTCAAGCAATTCACGCATTTTCTCAGAAGCAAGAAGTTCTGACGGGTTTGGAGGCAAAACGCCTGATGTAAGAACAGCAAAATTGCCATTCTTGGTTTCATGCACACACTTATCAAATGTGCTTTCACCACTCAGTATTGTTGAAAGTCCAACATTGTTTTTTAACTTGAAGTTTCTGTGCTGAACAGGTTTTCTCATATCAGCGTCAATAAGAAGAACCCTATTTTCTGTTTCAGCCATTGAAGCTGCAAGGTTAGCAACTGTTACAGACTTACCCTCACTTGGATTAGGACTAGAAACGACAACTATCTTATTTCGTGTTGTAGAAAGTGTAAACATAAGGTTTGTACGCATTGTTTTGTAGTTCTCTACAATATTAAATGGTATATCCTTATTATTGAACAGAAGCTGTTTTTTTCTGTCAGCAGAAGAACCTTCATCCTTTTTAGAAGTCTTTCCGCCAATATTCATTATTTCACCAACGATAGGCTTCTGATAAATGTCGCCAAGCTCATCAGAATTCTTTACAGTGTTGTCGAAGAAGTCGATAACAAGTATCACTAGAACAGCCACCATCAAGCCACCAACAAAGCCAAGGGCAACATTTTTAGTGGTGTTAGGAGAAACAGGTGTATTGTAAACTTCAGCATCACCTATCTTTTCAACTGAGCCTGCACCGATAACTCTTATAAGAAAGCTTGGAGCGACGTCAGCCATGATGTTACAAAGGTCAGAAGAAAGCTTTGCATTGGTTGTTGTGGCAGTTATCTGAAGTACCTCTGTCTGATTTACAGCGGTCATGCTATAAGCATTTCTCAGGCCGTCATTTGAAACCCTGCCGCTCGTTACAGTAAAATAAGGAGCAAGCTGTTCAGGAGTATACATCTCAAGAAGCTTATCGCTTACCTCGTTCATTACCGGGTCATCAGTAAGTATAACAATGTAGGTCTGTACCAATGACTTTGAAGCGTTAATGTCCTGTAAGTCAACATTAGTCTTATCCTGACCCGTTGACTGATTATCAGCACTTTTAACATACATTGAAACGTGTGACTGATACTGCTTACTCATAACAAATTTTGATACAAAAAGAGCCAGTACCGCGCACACTACTGCAGCAGCAACGATATACCAAACCTTTCCGAGAAGAAGTACCAGAAGATCCTTGATAGTGTAATTTTTTTTCATTTGAATTATTCACCCTATTGTTGATATTTTCGTTATTTTCCCAAAAATTAAACCGTACAATAATAATTTTATCACATTCTATTAAAAAAGTCAACTTTAAACGATACGTTTTTTTGTATTTCAACAAAAAAATGGTTTTTTGTTATAACATACAATAAGATAAACAAAATCAGCCAAGTATTTGTCGGAAAATCATATAAGCTGACAGCTTAATTTAACAATTATGAACGGCTACTGTAAAAGCCGCCATTACAGTCGTTCCAAAACTATTTACCAGTCTTTGTATCATAAGTATGCCGAAATTCATGACAGGATAATTCTAACATAATCAGATGTCAACAGCATTATTTTCATTGGAGTATGCAAAAGTTTCAAAATCTCATTGGAAAAGCACAATGTGATAGGCTCTGTCACCAAAGTAACAGAGCCTATCATCAGAAATGATATGTTCATACAGCCTTTCAGGCGGCATTCATTTACTTCACCGAAACAATAAGAAACAAGCGAGCCACAGACCATGCACAGACCTATTATGATCGAATAAAGAAAAGTAATGAGGTGTATGTGCCGCCCACAGCCGCAAGGGCGTTTTTGCCAAGAAATCTGCCAACAATAAATGTGTCGGCAATGTTATACACCTGCTGGAGCAGATTTCACAGTATCATCAGGCTTAAAAAAGCAAGAAGCAAGCTTATGATACTGCCGTTTGTAAGATCTCTTTTCACTATCGTTCTATCTCGATACTCATACAGTTTGTACCACTAAGCTGACAACTAAGTTCATCAGGCTGATGCGTACCAACATAGAGGGTGAATTCTTTTGCAAACTGTTTTCTCTCGCCGATATCTGACACTGTTGTGAAAGCTTTGTCAGGTACTTCGATTTCAACATCAAGCTTTTCACCTTTTTTGACAAAAATCCTCTTGAAGCCGCACAGCACAGGATAAGCCGGAGCATTATCACAATGTGATTTAATGTAAAGTTCGATAACATCACATGTATCGGCACCGTTATTTTCTACCTCTACATTGACTTTGCCATCGTCATAACTAAGCGATGTAACAACAACATCTCCATAAGTAAGACCATAGCCGAATGGATAAAGAATGTTATCTCTCGTGTACCTATATGTTCTATCAGACATAGCATAATCAGTAAAGCAAGGTAGCTTGTCGGCGCTATTATAGAATGTAACAGGCAGTTTTCCTGATGGCGAAACTTTACCAAAGATAATATCCGCAATAGCCTTGCCACCCTCTGAACCCGGATACCATGCGTGAATAAGAGCGTCACAATCATGCTCGATATTTATTGAGCTTCCTGCCGCACATACCACTATCATAGGCTTGCCGATCTTTGCGACACGCTTTATAAGCTCGCGCTGACTTTCAGGAAGTCTTAGATCGTTCTTGTCACCCGATGAAAACTCATTACCTGTGTCGCCCTCCTCGCCCTCAATAGTGGCGTCAAGACCAACGCAAAGTATCACAACATCAGAATTTGCCGCTGCCGCCTCAGCTTCAGCGTATCTATCCCCTGCCTGTGCAAGACCCGATACTCTGTCCTTATACAAGTGACAGCCTTCAGCATAAAGCACCCTGCCATCAAATGCGTCCTCGATACCCTCAAGGAAAGTAACATACCTGTCGGCTGTGCCGTTATAATTGCCCTCGAGAGCCGCTCTGCTGTCCGCATTTGGACCTATTACAGCTATAGTTGATATTGATTTTTTGTCAAGCGGAAGAATACCCTTGTTTTTGAGCAACACCATGGACTTCACTGCACACTGGTAGGATACAGCTTTATGCTCAGGGCAAGAAACAACGCTGTATGGTATGTTGTCATATTCCGTTGACTTGTCAAACATACCAAGTCTTATGCGAGTTCTCATAAGAGCAACACAGGAAGCCCGGATTTCATCTTCTGTCACAAGCCCCTTGTCAAGAGCAGAAAGCAGGTGTACATACGTACAACCGCAGTTCACATTACAACCTGCTTTAAGTGCCATTGCGGCAGACTCTACAGGAGAAGACGTCACCAAATGGTGTTCGTGGAAATCCCTTATTGCCCAGCAATCAGAAACAAAATAGCCATCAAAACCCCATTTGTCGAGCTTGCCCATTAGAAACTCACTAGCACATGACGGTTCGCCATTCACACGATTATACGCACCCATTACACCCTCGACCTTTGCTTTTTTCACAAGCTCCTCAAAGGCGTAAAGATATGTCTCTTCAAGATCTTTCCAACTAACCTCTGCATTAAATTCATGGCGAACAGCCTCAGGTCCGCTATGTACTGCAAAATGCTTTGCACAAGCGGCAGTTTTCAGTACCTTGCCACTGCCCTGCAAGCCTTTTACATATGCCTTGCCGCACTCTGCGGTAAGATAAGGGTCTTCACCGTAAGTCTCATGACCTCTGCCCCAGCGTGGATCTCTGAAAATATTTATATTAGGTGCCCAAAGGGTAAGACCTTTGTATATATCTCTGTCATCACGCTTTGAATACTCATTATACTTAGCACGAGCTTCTGTGGAGGTTATATCTGCCACTTTGAACACAAGGTCGGTGTCAAACATAGACGCAAGACCTATTGCCTGTGGAAACATGGTGGCAACACCGCTTCGTGCAAGCCCATGGATACCCTCATTCCACCAGTTATAAGCAGGAATGCCGAGCCGCTCAACAGCAGGAGCGTCATATCTAAGCTGTGAAGCCGCCTCCTCTATGGTCATTTCATTTACAAGTGCTTCAGCTCTTTCCTGAGCTGAAAGGCTTTCATTTAGATAATTTTTCATATATCCTCCTGTACATTACATCAATTATATAATACACGAAAATTATACACCATGGCATGATATCGTGTCAAGGCGTATAATTATAATAATTAATGTAGAAATTATATCTAAATGCTTTGAGATCAGCTTTGACAAAAATCATAAAAGCACCAATACAGTAATGTTATAGGTCTTTTATTTGAGAATGCCGAGGATCTTTCATATTTTCCAACAATATACAATTACATGAAATAGCGCATATACGCACTTATACATAACTATTTCAAATTGTCGTAAAAATATTTGCTTTTTTCTGAAAAAAATACCAATAATAATATTGACAATCGAATTTTAATAGTGTATAATGTTGTTATAAGAAAATATTACGAAAGGTGATAGGTGTTATGAAAAAGATATTTAAGTCAATTTCGGCTTCTGTTACTGCGTTCATCATTGCTTCAACAATGGTTGTAAGCGCATCAGCAGCTTCTTCTGCCGATGTTGTTTCTGCAGCTAAATCAGCAGGTGTTCCTTCTAACCATGTATCAGAGCTTAAGAACTACCTTGATTCTCACGCTTCAAAGTTCAGCTCTGCTGACTATGATTACATGGTAAAGGCTCTCTCTGATTGTGGTGCTACATATGTTCAGCCTGTTGCTGACAAGCTTTTTGGTGCAGGAACAGATCTTGCTTCACTAACAAACGATCAGCTTAGACAGGTGTTTAAGGAAATGGGCGAGGATAGCAGAAAGGCTATTGCTGATGCTTGCGTAGCTACAGGTAATCACTTTGGTGTTACTATCAAGGTAGATGAGCTTACAAGCAAGGATTGGAACGTTCAGGTCGTTGATTCAAATGGTAATACAAACATTGGAACAAACACAGGTAACGGTTCACTTAATACTGGTGCAAACAGCATGACAGCTGTTCAGGTTGCTGCGGTTCTTACACTTGCTCTTAGTGCGTTTGGTATTACAGTAGCTGTTAAGAAGAACAAAGAGTGCTAAGATATGGTCAGGAAAGAGGTTAAAGCTTCCTCGTCTGACGCAAACAAACTGAAAAAAAATAAGAGGACGTCAGTGGCTGTAATGGTCTTGACGCCTCTTTTAGTTTTGGCTCTTTGTTTGTCTATCATGACGCTGGTAAGTTATAAAAAATTCATAGAGCTACAAGGATATGCAGCAATAGCGTTCAATGAGAACGCTCATTTGAAAAAACCATCAGAGGATAATAAATACAGAAATGCAGACGCACTGCCTATGAAGGAATTAACAAAAGTCACAGTGCCAGATTCTGATAAAAAGACGGAACAGCATGAGATAATCTATCCGTATTACGGTGACAAATATGCCGAGCTGACCGTAAAGAATAATAAGGCAGGCATTGACAAAGAGCCTGTTTACTGGGGTGACTCTGATGATCTCCTAGCAAAAGGTGTTGTGCAATCTAACTATTCTGCATATATAGGTGCTACAGGCAGAGTTGTCCTTGCGGCACATAACCACACTTATTTCAGATATTTACCTAATATTCTAGTGGGTGATCAAGTGATCCTAAAAACAGATTATGGCAAATTCACTTATGAGGTCACAGAAACTAAGGTACTTCCGGATACAGATACATCCCTTTTGTATTATGACGTGACCGCAGATCCACCTGTAGATGATCTGATACTCTACACTTGCTGGAACAATGGATATATGGGTCTTTCAGATCAGAGGCTTTATGTTATCTGCAAAGTCGTAAGCAAAGAATATAAGAATTAGGAGGGTAAGATCTGTGAAAAACAAAAAACTATACAACTACCTGCCTAATCTGATAATCTCACTGTTTTTGGCGTTTATATTCCTTGCGCTGTCACTTCTGTTTGCGGCAGACAATATTTTCTTTGAACCGACAACCTATACGAACAGTATGCACAAGATAAAAATCGAGGACACGGCTTTCCAGGAGATACAGACATATTGTGAACAACAATATGCCTACACTGGTGTTGAAGCTGATACCCTGAAGAAGTCGATTAACAAAACTGATGTATCAAACGCTATTTATAGCTATGTGGAAGATACTTTCAGTTATATTCTTGGCAAAAAGAGCGAACTTCCTGAGTTTAAGGCAGACTTTACGCTTCTTGAAAAGAATATCTCAGACGATTATACAAAATGGGCTAAAAAAGAAGGCGTTGAATATACTCAGGAACTTGAAGACATAAAGCAGAAGACAATAAAAAATGTGGAACAGGCAATTGAATCCGACCTTGACGTTATGCTTTTGAGCCATATAAATAAAACTAATGGCATTTCCACAAAGCTTAAAGATCTGCTTGTGCTTGCGAGAAAAATAAGGATAGCTCTTATTGCAACGGCTGTTATATTTATAGGCGTTATGGCAGCAGTAAACAGAAAGCATATAAGCGGTTTGCTTTATTGGGTAGGCACTTCACTTTTCTGTTCCTCAATGCTCATTCTTGTTCCGTGTGCTATCCTAAAGGGTACAAAATATTATGACGGGCTTGCGATACATAATGACACTGTGTATAATGCACTCACAAGATCCATGTATGGCTTAACTGACAGCCTTATTAAATTATCGACAGTTACTCTCGTAGTGGCAGTTCTTTTTATGGCACTTTTTGCGTTGATAATCAATCTGACAAAGTATAAAAAGAAAGAAAAATGCTAAAATTATCAGACCCCTGTTTCAAATAGGGGTCTGTTTTTTTACAGATGAAACAATTCCATTTAATAGCCGTCAATAGTTTAAAAATATGATTAAAACGTCATATTAATATTACGATATATAATGGATAATCCTGTATAATAAAACTTGACACATACAAAACAATCAAAGTA
>NZ_QTVE01000025.1:0-23412 GCF_003460465.1 Ruminococcus sp. AF37-20
TATATTTCTATTATACCACATTGTCTAACAAAAGGGGAGCATTTCAGGTAGAAAGCAGTCTTTTTTCATTGTGCGTTTTTTACAGCGGCTTCATTAAGTTCAGCTTCTGTGAAGATTTAGTTGCTGTTGTCATTAGGAGTGATATACACCGTGATAGTTCCCAGCTTGCAATTTTCACTGATAGTACCACCAGTAATACCGAAGTTCATCGTGTCAGATGGGGCGGCTGAGCCTTCATCCAAATTCTTTATAGAGTCAAGCGCAAGTTTGTCAGTTGAGGTGCCGTCTTTAGTGAAACTGCCCTCAATATCACCCTCGGAAGCAAAATTAAACTTCGCCATAATGCACACATTAGAGTGATTTGTAACTGTAATAGCCTTTGTATCGCTGGTCCATTTGCCGTCTGCCTGATCGACCTGATGTGTTTCAGGATTCCAAGTCTTTTCGTCCTCGGTGTAATCGAAGGTCATATCTTCCCAAGTAATGTCGGCGGATATAGTTACAGGAGATTTCGCACCTGCCACATATTTGCCCTGCACGTCGGCAGTGGTGTCCGCAAAGGCAGGGACCGCCATAGAGGCTGTCATTGCCAGCGACAATATGGATATAATAACTTTTTTCATTTTTCTGCCCTCCTTATTCCGCTGTAACGGTGTAAATGCCGTTCTCATCAGGTCCGCTGACGGTGCATCCCTCTGCTAGTTGAATACCGCCATATCTGCCTGTTTCATATTGATCCGGCTTAAAGTTATATGTACCCACACCGCGGATGATCTTTGCCTCTTCTCTATAAACACTATCAAAGGAGAATTTGCCTATCCGAATATTACCCGACAATTTTAAGGTCGGCGTACCGGTAGTAACCATGGGAACTTTAAGCGTCCCTAACGTAAAGTCGCCGGAAATGGTGACATCTTTCTTAACTTTCATTGTTCCGGTAATATTATTGACTCCCTCGAATTTCCAAATGTCGCCATAGCTAGTAAAGCAATCTTTCATGATGACACAATCTCTCAAGGTCACATCTAAGTAATTATTATTGTCGCCCAACCCATTCAGAGTACAATTGTCAACGATCAGATGTTGTTCAGCTCTTCCATTCATCTGCACATAACAACCGATAGTACCGTTGCGCAGCGTCAGCGTTTCGTTGCCATCATTTGAGAGTGAAATAGATTCGACGCTCAGCGTCTTTCTGTTCAGATCAAACTCCAGATCTTTTCCTGACGAAACCGTCAGCATCTCGTATGCTCCGTTAAGATCGCTGATTAGCTTTGCCTTGCCACCATTTTCAAATACACCGCGCAGATCCTCCAAATTTTTCACCATAGTGATGTCTTAGGAATCTGACGTGTCTGAGGTGATCTTTACTGTAATAGTTCCGATCTTCTGATCTTTTGTGATCGCACCTCCAGAAATGCCAAAAGCAGTTGTGTCTGTTGGTGCGTTTTCAATTGTTGTATTCTCTGCAGAAGCAAGATCAAACTCGGTCTTGTCAAAGCTGCCATTCAGCGCATCCACAACGGCTGCGTAAGGAGCTTGGGCTAGACGTTCCGTCGCCTAAGGAGGAATTCGACCCGCCGTTGGGTTTTTACGAGAAGTGCAGTATTATGGACGAAATGCCTCTGGCTTACTGCGTTATCGAGCTTGTATTCGATGAGGATGGTCACGGTGTTGACTTTATTTTCCGCTACTGCAACAAGGAGATGGCGGTAGTTGAGGGTGTACCCGTGGAAGAAATGCTGAATCGGTCTTTTTATGAAGTATTTCGCAACGAAGACCGAAAATGGCTGGTATCTTACGCAGATGTAGCACTCAACGGCACAAAGCACACGCTGAAGGATTTTAGCCCTGAGATCGGAAAAGGCCTCACCATATATTGCTATCAGCCCGAACCCGGTTTCTGCGCCTGCGTCCTGCTGCCAGAATAAATGAACAACCTAAAATGACATTTCGTTAAAAAGCATAATGTAAAAAAAGGCTCTGATAAGACCAATTTTAGGTCATCTCAGAGCCTTTAATCGTTAAATGAGGCAAAGGTTCGATAGATACTTTTTTAGCAAGTTCTTCAAGATAATCAAGCGTAAGTTCACTTTCTGATTTTGAATTGAGCTCATCTAATGCTTCCAATAACGTCAACATTACAATACACCTCCTTACTCATAGCCATATATTACCTTGGTCTGTCCACTTTCTTCGCCAGGCCATCCGGATATGTTGTAAGCTTTGAACGCGTCAGTTAACAAAATTTGAAGGTGTTCTTTATCGTTTAGCAATCCTTTCGGGAAATCAATACGTGTTATTTTCCAACAAACTTGTTGTTCATGAATACTCTTTATTGCTTGAACAGGTATCGGATTTGATTTATACATAAAGATAAATTCCTCTATATCATTATTCGTATCATGATGGTTATAGCAATGTGCTAACCATGTTTCAGAATTTTTGTCAATAGTTAAGTACAGGGGCATGATACCTTCTGTTGTGTCCCTAAAGCTCCCGTATGGGTTCTTAATCTTTTTCTTAGCCAGTTCTTCTCTTTGCGTTGGAGTCAGCTTTTCATTAACAAATACCATAGTCTAAACCTCACAATAATAAAAGTATTTAAGGGTATTTTAAAGAGAACCCTTATGAAAGCTCTTGCTTATCACACAGAAATGTGAGATAATAGATCTGTACAGTCAGAGGGTGCTGTTCACCTCCTTGAAAACCTTGACTCTGTCAATTTTCGTTCCGTTTACATAAACATATTTGGGCTTGAATTTCAAAACACAGAAAAACTGAAGACCGCCTTTATCAGCAGTTTTCAGCCCCTTGTATACTATGCTTTCCGTACCTATTGCAATAAATCCGTCTTGATTTATGCCATACGATGTATATACCGTGTACTTGAATTTTGTTCCGATTATTTCGCTGCTCATTTGTTATTTAATTTCTTGCCATTAATCTATTCATTCTCTAAAATATATTCATATTTATTATCTTCGCTCCAACGGCTGTCTATATCCTTAACAGACAGCGCATTGATCGAGCCGTCATCTCTGCCAACAGCCACGATCGCATATTTATTGCTGTCTGAAATTTTATACATATATACATCGGCTAAAACATGTTCCTTGTCATTGTCAAGAGATTCGGCATACGGAGCGCCGAATTTTTCCTTAAAGCTCAGAAAATCTCTGCTGTTCCATGCGGTTATATCATCATATTTTACAATACTTTGAGGATTGATTATCCTGTAAATATCTATAACTTCGTACTTATTGCCCGTCTGAGCCACTATATAACTGCTGCTGTCGCCATAACAGGAAACAACGCAGCAGTTATGGTCTGCAATTTCAATAGTATTGGCAGTATTACACTCGATATCACCGGACTCATAATCCAAAGTATTTATGGATATGTTATAAACGCCGACCAAATCTTCCCCATCATCATGCTTTTCATCAATGGGACAAACTGCTATATATACCCCATATTTTTGCTTATCCGTGATAATATAAAATGATCTGGAAAGAAAAGCACTGGTATAATTTTTTCCTGAAGAACTGGCGCTCACAGTATCCTTTTCATACTCTGTCGTGCGAATTATATCGCCTTCAAATCCATCAATCAGCGTTTGTATATCAGCGTCAATACCATCTGAATTTTTCAGACCGTTACACAGTAAGGATTTTACGCCGTCTTTATCCCCATCGTCTATGTATGTCAATAATTGATCTACCGTATCTGCGTAGAACTGATCGTTGTATTTATACTCAACACCGTTTATGATAGGCGTTTCTTTAATGGCACAACTACTCAGAGATATCACCAATGCTAAGCTCGAAATAAGGCTGATGACTTTTTTCATTTATTGTTTCTCCTTCCAGTCTAATGTTGCTATGTAAGTCTCATCTGAGAATGACCACCCTGCAGTTCTGTCAGTCGCATCTCTGAAAGCCTCATACATGATCTCGCCATTCTCCATCCTCAATATCCGGTTTTTAAGTATTCATACTTATCGTAAAAAAACGTACTTACTCTTATCAGCTCTATCAAAGCGTAAAATATATTCCGCTATTTTACTGCTTATTTTTTCAATTCCACACTTTTGATTGGAAATATAATTGATCATATATTTTATCGTGTCTAAAGCTATAAACCTATAGTTTTTCCAATCTTCCGTTAAAATTGCCGTCAGGTTCTGTTAAAGCCCAAACACTTCTACATTTTGTACACTTATAATAAATTTTTTTATGTCCATAACCATCATACTTATTAATGGAGTGTTTTTTACAAAGTTTCTTTGCTTTTTTTAATTCAGCAATATATTTTTTTAGATAACAAAAATCGGAAATATCGTTAAACTCATCAACTTCAGCTAGTACTTCACAAACACATGATATTTTTATTGATTTTATAATATTATTTTCTATAACAATTAATGGAGAACCTTTCCAATCAAACCATATTGCATCATCTGCTATAAAATACAACCGTTTCTCACCCAAAAAGGTTTTGTTTGCTATAGTCATCAATTCTATTTTTTCATTAACTGTTGCTTTTTTATTTGGATACCACTCTATTTTATTAGCAAGCACCAAAAAATAATCTATTCCTATTTCTCCATGAAATGTTGCTATTTTATCATTATATTTTACATGAATTTTATCGCTACTTGCTTTGCCTACTGTTACAAATTCCATATGCATTTTCAATTATCACTTCTCCTTTAACCAATTGATGATGCTTCCATTTAATGAAAATAGACCTGATAAACCTGATGTAAATTCAAAAGTTCTTGGAATGTTAATTAATAATTGATTGCTAGTTCCAAAATTAGCTAGCTTTGAAACACTTGTTACCATTGCTATAGCTAATACTGCTCCTATTACAATTGTTACTGTGATGAGAATCTCTTTCCAATGCTCCTTGCACCACTCACAAGCGTTATCTACTTTTTCTTCCAACCAGTTTTTCTCAATATCCGGCTATAAGTACTCATATTTCTCTTAAAAGTCATTTTTGCTTTTATTGATAGCATCAGCCGCATTTTAGTCAATAGTCACAACATCGGAAATGTATTCACTAATATTTTCTTTCAATGACTCAAGTGATTTAATTTTGTCCTCTTGGGTCTGCGTTGATGATTTTATAGAGCTTATAACATCATCAACGTCGCATATGCTTTCATCTATGGAAAGCACTTTTGATTTCAGTGATTTCAAATCAGCATTATCATTAATAAATAAAGGGTGATAATATTTTACGGCATATTCAGGATCATTTTTTATTATTGATTTAATTTTATTTTTAATTGTTTTGCAGTAATCATTTCCTAATTTATAGTATATAGCATTATCAAGGTGCAAAACCATTTTCAATAGTGCCATATGTTTTCTAAGTTCAATTATCTGTTTGCTTTTTATGTGTTTAGTGGTTCGCATCTTCTCATAGTTTAAACCTCAATACAATATTTCAAATAATAAATATTCCATCTCATCTCACCTTAATTGTTTTTTTTCAAAAATTCATCTGATACGCTCTAATTATATGGAAATGATAAATGAGAAACTTGTTTTACTCTACATCCTAATGCCGTTAGAGTGCGGAGTAATATCAACACGTTTTCTTTGTAATCCTTGCTACATTCAAACCAATAATCTGCCCCTTGGTCCACAGAAGCAAAATAGGCTATTAATATTCCTTCTTTAATATATTTTTGAGGCTGACTAATGATAGATGTTGCTAAAAAATCCGTCCAATTAACCTTATTATCAAAATAATATATCATTGACTCGCACGCACAATCAAAATGATTTATATTTATTTTCGCATCGCTTAATCTCAAAAAAATATTAAATGGGTCATTAATGATTTCTGATTTTTCTAAGATTACCTTTGTATCAACTATTTGAGAAAGATATTCTTCCGGCAATCTGTAACCATGAAAAAATATCTTTTTTCCTTTAGAAAAATCATATAAAAACTCGTTTAATACCTTGGCAGCAGAAATATTTTCATTAATATCCGAAGTCCAAAAAACAATTGAATCTTTATCTATTCTATATTTTACAAATACTTCATTATTGTATCTCATAAAACACTCCTTTACCCGGTAAAAATCCAGCAAATATTATTTATATTCGCTTCCATCATCATTTACAAACTCAATATTGAATGAACTATTCTTATTTTGCTTTCGCACCGCTTTGATAAGTTCAGTCAATTCATTCTTCTCGATATATCCTTGATGTTTTATCCATGATATACTATTTACTGTTGCATAAAAACCATCTACGCACATTTCCCCACCAAATCTTGCGATATTCTCTTTGTACTCAATATCGACATACCATTTCGTACCTGTAATTTTAATTTCTTTCATTTTTTATTCCAATCATTTAATAATATTCCCGTTTGAGAAGTTCCTATAAACAAACTCCTTATTAGTGAACCAACCTGAGTAGTATGCGTAATCACATTAACCGCAGTAGGCGTATATATTGTGATATTTCCTACATTAGGATTTATTCTTAAAATAGTGCGTTCAAAGACATTCCATACACTGGTTGGTCGAACAGTATTTCCGAGTAACGCTTCCACATTCCCTGAAGAATGCATTGCGTAGGAGGAAGAAGCACTATTCCATGCGCTTATTGTAGAAGGATTGGAAACATCCCAATTTGGAAGTTCAATACCCTTCGATGAAAGAGTTGTTTCCAAAGTAGATCTTCCCATTTTATCCGCACAATTTGCCGCTATTTGATCTCCGTTACATATACCCTCATCTCCAATTCCAGACCAGAAAGTTGACGAATCAGATTTAAGTGTGAAATTATATTCACTTGCACCGCTTATGGCTGAACGAAATTGAGGATTAGTTGTCCATTGCTTTCCATAATTTCTTAAATCAGCATTTGAAATTCCTTTAACACTACTATAAATAGAACCAATGGAATAAAAACAATTTGATATTGTACTTGTCCAATTTAATATATTTTGAAATGTATTAAAAACTGAATTATCAATATTTCACCATGTATCAATTATATTTAATGTACTTGATTCAAGAGTTGAAAGTATCGATATTGCAGCAACTGTATAGCTTGTCACAGTTGCGATAGTTAAGGCTGTACCTGCTGATATTCCAAAAGTAGTCAAAGTTGTAGTTAACAGAGGAACTAAAGCTAAACCACCAGAAGCAACACCAGCAACTATAGCTAATACTGCTCCTATTACAATTGTTACTGTGATGAGAATCTCTTTCCAATGCTCCTTGCACCACTCACAAGCACTATTCCATTTCTCTTCCAACCAGCTTTTTTCAATATCCGGTTTTAAGTATTCATACTTATCGTAAAAATCATTCTTACTTTGATTAATGGCATCAGCGGCATCACCGTCAATACGCACCACATCGGCAACAAACTCATTTACATCTTTTTTGAGATTATCAAGAGCATCAATCTTGTCTTCTTGGGTTTGCGTAGACGACTTTATAGAACTGATCACATCGTCAACATTGCAAACGCTGTTGTCAATTGTAAGTAATTTTAATTTCAGCGTTTGAAGTTCCGATTTATAGCTTTTTACTGCATTGCTTGCGTCTATAATCAGCAAAGGCATCATATTGATTTTATTAGCGCTTAACGTTATAGTTGACATATGTTCACTTCCTTAATGTGTCTATTTGAACTATGTTCGATTATTCGATTATTTATTTAATTCCTTACATTTGCATAAAAAGTTAAAGCATAATTAAATATTTTATCGTGATTAATTATTTCTAAGATTGATATTGATTGTCATAAAGTTTTAAGTGCAGATCAATCAGGAATTTCATCCCCATAAGACATACTGAATACTCGCAGCCAGTATGCGTCATCTTCTGAGTATTCTTTAACAGCATCTTCAATCAACTGATTTTGTAATTCTTTAACTATTAAATCAGGTGATCCGCTTGGTAAATGCCTTTCTCCCACATGATCGCTTATCCAATCGATTGTTGCAACAGTAATTCAATATTTATTTCCGTTTTCCAGTTTGACAAAAATATCAATATTATCATTTTTTATGTTACAATTCTTCAACGTAGTTGGATATTCAATTGATATTACTTTTATAACATTATCTTCTATTAAACTTTTTGATCTTTCATCCAAGCTTCATCATAATTTGGATGTTCATTTAAGCATTTCAAATCAATTCCATGAGTCTCATGCCCTAAATATGAGAACTCTTCTAATTTTGGTAAGTTTAACACAAAGCTTATGTCTGTAATATTACAATAAGAAACATCTAAAGCTTTTAGATTATAAAGTTTATTTATAATTTCTTTATCAATTGAGTGTATATTCGTAGAATTTATATTGAGGGATACAATATTCTCCCAATTAACACTTTCATCATCCAGCTTGGTAAAATCAGCTCCTGAAATTGAAAGTGATTTCAATTCCGTTAATTCGGATAAATCCGGTAAGGTTTCAATTTGAACATCGTATAATTCCAACGATTTTAAATTCTTGAAGCTTCCCTCTGTTCCGAGCAAGTCAATATCGTCAATTTTAAAACGAGCACCCCCATAAGGATTAGATCTAATGCATAAAATTGATAGACTTCTGATATCTGCCAGCTTTCTTATTGAACCAATAGGTGAATCTACAATATTAACAGAAGTTAATTTTTTTAGTTTAGTTAACTCTTCAAAAAAGTTCTGTGCATCTGAAGCGTCGCTGATTCCGACAATAGTAATTGTTTCAAGATTCGTTAATTTGCTGAGCAAATCATAATCGTGTCCCAAAAGTGCAACATCAGAACCCGGATCACAAACCAACTCACGTATCTCATCATAATTCTGACTTGTTTGATTAATACAGTCGTTAATGGTTTTTCGTTTCCACTGTAAATCAGCTTCTGTTTCATTATCACTGTTTAAGAACCATATTCCGAAACCTATTACAATAGCAAAAAATATTATAAGAATACAAGTAATAATTATCATCGTAGAAAATATAGTTTTATGTTTCATTATAAACAAATCCCTCATTACGTTAATCTTGCAAAAATGTTATAAAGGCATCAATATGCTGTTTATATTTATCGGCTCTCTTCTTTTTTTCTCCTACAAATTCACCATCAATATAAGCACCAAAAGTAGATTTAACATCGTAATTTATATTATTGCGAATTTGATCAATACCACCATTATTTGATATGAACTCCGATTTAGGATCGATTCTGCCATCCATTACAGCCTTATTATATTCCTGTTGAACTTTCAGAAAATTACTGTTACTGTTCCCAAATTTATACTGTATATTATTCGGATCAATATCAGATAAAAAATCCTGATCGTCATACCTTGTCGAAATAATATCTCCACTATAGGATATCATTCTATCTGTACTTCCATTAGCAAAATCCACAATGTCTAAATTATCGTTAAATTCAACATACTGTAATGCCTCATGAACAAAATCTTTCATAACCTCCGAACCCAATTCATTTGCTCTCCTTTTAAACTCTTCAACAGTTGGAGGATTTTCCCCATTAAAAAGATTTCCCTCTTCTCGTGAGAATCCAAAATGTAATTCAATATTCTCATAATTAGAACCATGTTGCACATTTAGAGCAATTGCAAAATCAATAGCATCAGCCACATTTTAGTCAATAGTCACAACATCGGAAATGTATTTTCAAAAGATTCAACTTTTCTTAATGAATTTGTGGTAAAAATTAAATTTATATAATTGTTTCAAATTAACGTTTTAATTTTTTCAAACGTTTCTATACCCTTAAAATTATCAAAATGAAAATATAATCTATTTTCATTTGTTACCCATGTACAGATCATATAACATAGACCTTTTATAATAGCTGATTTTTGCGGATTGTTTGAGTACGGTTCACAATTATAAAGAAATTGTTGAAACGTAATATTTTCAAAAGGAAAATATATAACTATAGTTTCACATAAGCTTTTAAACAATAAATTGACAGATATATTAAAAAAGTCATTATTTGCTACAATAACAATATCGGTATTTTCGTTTTTAGTTATCAATGATGCATATGTTTGCTTAGAATTAGTAATAATTTTTGTTAATTCATCATTCTTGCAAATATCGCAAATTTCAAGAAAGAAAAAAGAAGGTGCTAGCTTAATTATTTTTTTTAATAACTTTGTAGAAACATCACCATCTATAAATGCTTGTTTAACTTTTTTCTTTTGATCATTCTTTCTGAGTAACACCTATTACTCCTCCTAATATTGAAGTCAATCTAACATGTACATCACGTTTAGCGGGATCAAATACCCATTTCATGGGTTTCATGAAATTAGGCATACTATTGTATAAATTATATGTAATATGCGTATGAAAAAGTTGTTTTCCAGCCTCAAAATCCAATCTGAAAGTTTTTCAAATTTTAAATAATGTTCCACCAGAATTAGGGTTATTAAGTCCGTTTGGAAACCATATTTTTATTTTACCCAAAGTTTTACCTGAGAAATTATTTTGCTTGAATAATTGCAGTTGTTCACCGCCAAATATCAATTTACCGCTTCTAGAAAATTTTAATATTGCAGATATTGTCTGTGCACCACCAGCAAAAATTCCACCCCACATAAATCCACTAGCGAAACCATCTACAAATGATCTTAACACTTTTCCCAAAATCATTTTAAAACTATCTCCACTGAAAATCGAAACTATCAGTGAACTCATCACACTAATCCCACCAGATATAAACCCTGCCATTGCAGCTGCCTTAAATCCTATACCAAGTGCTGCTAAAAATGAGCCACCTGTCAATACGGTTAAAACAGCACCAATAACAATACATATAGCACCTATAACCAACTCTTTCCAATGATTCTTACACCACTCGCCGACTTTTTTGCAGCCGTCCTTGAATTTCTCCCAACGGCTTTTTTCACATTCGGGCTTCATGTAGTAGTACTCGTCGTAAAAATCGTCTTTGCTCTCAATAATAGTCAGAGTTTATACAGTTGTATTTTACTACAACTCCTAATAATATCTAAAATCTGTGAAACTTTTTTTGTTGCTTGGCAATTTTACACCTCCGTTATTCTATATTTTTTACATTGATTTTCTGTAGTTATGATTTTTTCGCCGTTTATAACTAAAAGTTTAGAAAATAAAATTGTTATGAATTCATAATAATTTTCGCCGACCAATAATATAAAAATAAGCTCAGAATATCTCATCGGTCCATTTTACTTCATCAAGTAATTGCCCTGTGTCAATCCAATTATGTATAATTTTTAAACCTATCTCATACGGAATAAGATATTTATTCGACATTAAAGAGTAGTCGCCAAAATAAAATAACGTTTCACCACTTGAATTTTCATCGCCTATTGCAGTAAGTTGAATTTCAAAATCATCGGATTTATAGCAAACTATCGTTTTCTGAGTAATACCAATACTCATTCTTCCTATAGAATCAATAACTATATCTACCCCAAATGGTGATGTGAATATATCTTTTGTTTCTTCTTTAATATTATTAAGCTGTTGTTCCAAGTCAGTTATTTCTTTTTTTATATCATTATATCCATCTATACAATACTCTATATACGCTTTATACATTTTTACTCCTTTCAAAACTCTATAAGTTTCCATCTAGCTGTTCCAGATTTGAATTGCCAAATAGTCTCAACGCCAAATTCATTAGGAAAATGAACATTAAGAGTTGAATTCTCCGGAAGTATTTTATTTAAGTTGAATCTGCACATAGCACCAGTTGAACAAGGCGGTTTGTTAATATATAAATTGGCTGATGTAATACCTTCTTTACGCATAATAGCAGCTGCATGCCCTTCAACATATTGTCAGATAATGATCAAGGTCATAACCTATTCTATCGTTCACAGTGTGTGTTTCATTAAAGATTTCAATGAAATAAAAATAAGATGCTGACAACCCATTCCTTATAAATTGAATCCATAATTATTAGTAAATTTCACCTTTATTATTGTTTGGCACTAATAAAAGAGGTCATTCTATTTCAAACCATTTCCATGGCTGCGTTTCATCATCACGAAAAGCGCCGCATCCTAGAGGAAGATCACATAATTCACCAATAGAAGAATCAATCTGCTCCATTTCCGAAATCGATATTATAGCAGCACTTTCTTCACTAGCGTCCTCTCCGTCCAGAAATTCCCACATTCCATCTTCTTTATCATGGAAAACTAAAACTACTTTCTTTTTTTTGTTAATAATATCTACAGTTGTTATTACCATTGTATTTTCATCAATATCAAACATAATTTTTCCTCACTTATTTGATTTAAAAATATTTTCTTCTCTTGATAAAACCTGTGCATTAGAATAACTATTACTTCCTCCACTGCTTCTTGGCTTTATGTGGTCAATTTGAACTTCCAATGGATCTGGCGTTACGTTTAGCTTACTTTGAGTTGCGGGAACAAGTTCTTTTCCTGACATATCAGATTTTATTTTTCCGCCATTTCGTCTCATATTTTCTTGTATTATCTGTCTTTTTTGAGCCTTTGTAAACTTTTTCCCTTCACCTACATATTTTGAATCTTTTAGATTAGAATAATCACCAGCATTATGTACCAATATAGCTAATCCGCTAACGTGATATGTATGGAAATCCTCTACTTGAAAATTATACACCTTAACAGAATCGTCTGTCAACTCGACATCAAAATTTTCAACTAAAAGAACATTTCCGTTTACATCAAGAAGTTCATCACCAACTATTAGTTCTCCTGCTTTGATAAAGCCTTGATTTTTTACATAGAACGGGTGGTCAACAGTTGTAACGATTTCTTCACCGTTCACAGTGAGATGAACAAGCGTTGTTACCTCTCTTATGTAGGTTTCAAGAACAGTTTTCGGAGAAGTTTTCATTGTTTCAGGGTCTGTTGAAATGACTTTATCTCCTGACTTTATCTTTTCTATAGCAACCATTCCGACAACCGCCATGACAAGCGTTCCCGCCACAAAACATGACGGTTTAACTCCTGCACTGTTAGCTGCCTTGTTAAATCCGCTGTTCATTCCGCCGGTGAAAACAGCTACACTTGCTATAGTCGTCTGAGCTATATTGTATATAGAACTCTCATGCAAAGCCGCATTAAAGTCACTAAACCAGTTGTCACCAAACAATATCTTTGAACCTAATGCGAGAGTATCAAAGCCTCCCATTACAAATGTGATAGCTCCACTTGCTTTGGCGACCGTTCCAACCGTTTTAGCAAAGCTACACGATTTACCCAACCATTTTCCATTGGCAACCAAACTAACCGCCTTGGCATTACCTAAAAACTCGCCTGCCGCTCCAAGTCCGTCAAAACCTAGTCATGCGATGTGTAGAACATCTTCTAATCTAATTTAATCTGAAATAGCAGGTGCTCTTTCCCTTGCCCTCTTTTTTTAGTTCTCCTGCGGCAACAAGTTTTCTTAGTGCACCTTCGATAGAACTGTCACTGAGAGTAGGACAGAGTTCCCTTATATCCTGCTTGTTAAATCGTCCTATTTTGCTTTTGCTTGCCATTCTTACCATCTCAAGTGCAGGCAGTTTTTCTTGAACAAGCGAGGTACGCTCTTCAAAATCTTTATACGATGCAAGTATCGTGCCTAAAATGTACTTTATAAATGGCAAAGCATCCTCTTTGCCCTCGTGCCAGCCCATCTGCGACTGACTCAGAGCACTGTAATACAGATCTTTGTCCTTAGAGATCTTTGCCTCGAGCGATATATATTTGCCAATGTAAAAGCCATTCTGATACAGCAGAAGAGTGGTAAGCAGACGGCTCATTCTTCCGTTGCCGTCATTAAAAGGGTGTATACAGAGAAAATCGTGGATAAATATAGGGATAATTATAAGCGGCTCAACCTCCAAATTACCGATAACACGATTGTACTCTTCACAAATCCTGTCAAGTGCCTCAGATGTTTCACATGGTGCGAGCGGAGTAAACAGTATTTCTGTATGTCCATCGGGGTAAGCCGCACTGATATAATTCTGCACGCTTTTTGTTCTGCCAGCAAGCGGATTATTCATATGACTATAAAGCATTTTGTGAAGCTGCAGAATATAGTTCTGAGTTATCGGAATAGCGTCAAAGCTTTCGTGTATAACGTTCAACACGTCTCTATACCCTGCGATCTCCTGCTCGTCACGATTTCGAGGAGTAGTCTTTTCTTCGACCAACTGTTTGATCCTCGTGCTTGTTGTTACGATACCCTCTATCGCATTTGAAGCTTCGGTACTTTGAATTTTTGCTATCTCAACAAGCTTCTCCATCTCTTGCGGACGCTGTTTCAGATACTGCTCCTGTTTTCCAGCCTCTTTGTATATGGCCGCTATAAGTCCGAGAATATCAGAATCCCACTTTTGTTCTTTAAAAGCAGAGTAATTAAAACTTCTCATTTCCTTACCTCCATTATTTTCCCTTAAATTATATCATAAAATAAGGGAAACGTCAATAGAATAAGCAAATTTGTCCTTAATATTATGTGTGAAATAATGGAATATATCAAACAGTATCCCTCTACTGTATAAAAGAGCCGGTTTCTCTACTCTTATGGTATCTATAGCATTGGGGAACATATTCGTAATTTTACATCATAAATTGTTCCCCACGTTTCTTGTTTTGGTTATGAAAAAAGCGCCTATCAGTGATAGATGCTAATGGAATTTGATAAATTTATATGGCTATTTCAACTTCCGTGTTGATAAATGTAAACTTTTTTAGAAAGTATGATATAATATAGTATTGCATTAAATAAAAATACAAATCCATACTTATTCAGTCTATGTCACCTTACCCCCTCAATGACTCCCTTATCCATTTCATGCACAGTATCGCACAGCACGGAGATGTCCTCCGCAGAGTGTGAGCATATAAGAATAGTCTTGCCCTGCTCCTTGTATGAAAGCAGGTACTCACGCATTTCCTTTACTCCGTCCTTGTCAAGTCCGTTGAAAGGCTCGTCGAGAATGAGTATCTTTGGGTTTTCCATGATAGCCTGTGCAAGTCCCAAACGCTGCCGCATACCAAGACTATATTTGCGGACGTGACGCTTTAGGTCAGGGTCAAGTCCCACCTGCTTCATACTGCTTTTTATCTCTTCTTTGCCGATCTTGTTGTTCAGCCCCGCAAGAAGTTTGAGATTTTTGTAGCCTGAATAGTATGGTATAAAGCCAGGTGTTTCGATGATTATTCCCATATCTTTCGGGAAGTCAGCGTCCTTGCCAACCTGCTTGCCGTCAACGATAATCTCACCGCTCGTGGGCTTGATAAAACCACATATGCACTTCATAAGCATTGTCTTTCCGCTGCCGTTTCTGCCGACAAGTCCGTGTATCTTGCCCTCCTCAAAGGACACGTTTATGTGCTTTAGTATCTCCGTTTTGCCAAGGGTAAGGCATACGTTGCTAACTCCTATGATATCCATTATCATTCCTCCCCAGCCGTCAGAAAATTAGTTTTCCGTAGCAAAACTAATGACAGCAAGATCAAAGATACTATGATTGAAAAGAAATATATGTAGGAATAAGATATTTCATATATCTGCTGCCTGAAGAACTTTGTAAAATGCGTTTTCACTATGGCATTACAACACGGAAAAGCCCAGCGTATCGGCGTTTCAAGGTATATTGCCGCACCGCCTGCCAGAAGTAAAAAGACATTTATGCCTACACCCAGAAGCTTTTGCCTAAGCTCTGCAAAAACGAGCATAATAAGACCGCACACCAACAACAGCAGAAATATCAGCACCGCAGAATTGCCTGCCGACCGCAGCGGTACATATTGGTAGTAAAGATTTTCAGGAATAAGATTTGCAGCAACGCTATCGGCGTTCTCGGGAAAGAGCCTGCTGTAATCTGTGACTGTTGCCGACCATTGTTCGCTCCATTGCAAATAACCTGCCGCCGCAAGAAACGTGCTGAGTATAACTCCAAGCATAAATGTAAGTGAAGACATAACAAGAAAAAGCATTTGCCCAAGCAGCCAATTAACACGCCATGTGCGCTGCACGCAAAACAGCATATTTCCATCGTTTTTAGGAAAATCTCCTATAAGCGTAATAAAAACTATGGGCATTATCATCAGCAGTACGTCTGAATTGGTTATTGCAATAAACGGCTCAAACAGACCAAGTTTAACGCCTGTTTGTTTTGATATCTCAACTAACGGCTTTACGGCAAATTGATCTATGAATATCAATGCACATAGAAATATCAACATTCTTGAACTGCATATCCATTTGATATATTCACTTTGTGCCGTCCCCCATACCGCCCTTATTCTTGTTTTACTCACAACAGTCATACCTCCTTTGCAAGAAGCTGACGCCAATTATCGCCGCAAGTATCATCAATACGGCTGCGGCTAAGATCACATACACAGTCATGCCGTTTTCTATGGCTCGGAATATCCCGTTGAATGAAAATAAGCTGACGATCTTTCCGACATTGGCGGAAAACCCTTTTGAAAGTCTGTTTATAAGAGTGTTGTAAAAATAAAAGAACATAAACGGTATGCAAGTCATCATATATTTGTTTCTGCTGAAAACAGAGATGATATATGCAGGCAATGCACTTAACACTCCTATTATAAAAGCACCTGCCATTCGGCTCAAATAAAAGCAGCCTATACTCATTGAATGAAGCACTGCCGCAGCTGAATGACTGTTCGTATCCATAACAGACGGAAACATAATTACTGTAAATATCACAAAAAGCCCGTATCCCAGACAAAGTACCGCCGCTGAAGTAAGCACCGCCGACACAAGTCTTGATGCAGCAAAAGCAATTATTCCGCTGCGTTGCATTTCAAACCGCTTTAACGAGCTGTTCTCTGCTGAAACACTTTTAACAAACGGCAGAACGCATACAACAGGCGAAAACATTATCAGCCAGCTGCTCATAGCTGCACGAATGATATTTTCACGAACGACAGAATTTTCTTCAACAGCCTCTGTGGGGTCACGCAAAAGCAGTATGGTCAATACTGAATAGCCTTTTCCGCCGTCTGCATCGGTGTAAACATTTGTTATACAGCACAAGCCAAATATCATAATGGCACATATTACAGGCACAGGGCTGATGAGCATTTTATAAAGCTGTGTTTTCAGACACTTATTGAAATTCATGTTCTATCCTCAGTTTTCCGAAACATCTGCATTGTTGAACAGTACCAAAGCTTCTCCATTCAGAGCATTGACAAATACCATTCGTTCATTGTCTGTGGTGGTGTCGAGCCATATAAACCAGCCAAGCTCTGTTTTATATTTTGTATCACCTTGAAAATAGAACTGTCCGTCGCTATCCTTGTTCCATGGTTCACCGTTTGCTTTAACAACATTCTGCATATATCCGAGGTCTATTTTATTGACTGTATATTTATGATTTGCCGCAAGTGTATTTTCACATATATCTAAAGCACTTTCTAAGGTAACGCATTTATCGACACTTTCCGCAGAGCCGTCAAGCTCGCAAAAGCCATGATCTCCCAAGAACTCTCCTACGGTGTTTGGAGCGGTCATATACAGCTTTGCTCCAAAATACGGATATTCATCAAAATCCCCGTCGCTATAAAAGAAATCGTTCAGGGCGATTCCATCGACGGTTCTTTGAATATGAAAAAGCAGAGCATTTTCCTGATCGTATTTCAATACATCAACGTAAGCTATTTTCATATTTCCAAATCCGCTGTCGGTCAAAGCCTGCAAAAAGCCGTCTACATACTCAACGCCCTGACTGAGTTTATACGTCTGTCCGCCAAGAACATACTCTTCGTCTTCATAGGGTCTGTCTACAAAAACTGTTTTTATCGTTTCACAGTCATAGGCAGATTCTTTAGAAAGAAATCCGATGCCTCCATTTGATGCAACATTTAAATAGTACGTTGTGTCATCATAAACGTTGCCGGCAGGAAAAGAACTGTCAAAGCCCTGATAATACTCTTTCTTATAGTCCTTGTCGGAAATAAACAGCTGCCTTATTTTACCGAAACACTGCTCACGATCGTTCACCTGCTTTAGGTCAGCGAGTTCAGCCTTTTCCGGCAGATCATTTGCCAAGGCTTGAAGTGTTTCAGTCGGTACAGAAATATTTTCATACTCTGTATCAGTTGACAAAATATCTTTTTTTACATCAGAAAAGCTCTCAAGCTTTACGCTGATATCTTTTGTATCACTGGTTTTACCGCCTGCTGCACAGGCTGTAAACGTACATATCATCACAAGAAGTACAAATATCTTAAATATTTCTTTCATCGTTGCTCCTTTTATAAAAATGGCTGCCGACAAGCAGCAGCCATAGCACATTATTTAGGCGTTCTTGTGTATCCTGAAGCTTTTATATCATCCTCATCATAATTATTGAGTGTGATTTTATTCTTCACTTCTGCTGTTGGTTTATATGACGATGTCATCGTTAGAAAATACTCATAATTGTCTCTTTTATCTATCGTTACTTTATTGCTGCCATTTGGTGAACTAAACGTAACATTAGAATAGAGCACCTCATCTTGCCCAGTCCAACTTGTTATAATAACATTCTTTGTTGTACCGTTGTTGATCTTAACTTTATTGCCAGCTTTAAGAGTCTTGGTTATAGATTTAGTGCTTTGTGTGTATTTTGCACTTATTGTCCACGTCGCTCTTGAATATGTATCTCCGGAATTATATGCACTAGCCCCAATAGCCATAGAACTCATCATCATAACAGCAGCACCCATAGCTGCGATTCTCTTAACGATCTTTTTCATATTAAACGTCATTTCTTATTGTAACATCCAAATATTTGAATGTCAATGTTTTGTTGCAGAGTAATTTAACTTTATCATATCACACAATTATTACAACGGATAATTGTGCATAATAAATATTCACATCTTCATTGGACTCACCACATTTTTTTTGCAATAGACTTTTTTTATCTATGCATACATTATTTTAACACATATAACACCAAAAGTCACTATATTCTGCATATTTCTCTCATATGCACAAGATTTTTGTATAGCTGAACAAATATTGCGTTCTAAATTATTTCATTTTACATAAGTTAATTGTTAAATACTTGTTAACATCAACACGGAAGTTGAGATAGCCAGATTATAACGCTTATTGACATACAAGTCAATGAATGATATTATTAAGATATAACGATTTTAGCACAGGCGGTGAATTAATTTTGAAATTCTACGATTATCCGATAATCAGCAAAGAAAGCAGTCTTCCCGTCTTTTTGGTGAGCGTAGGGCTATCTGTACAGCTTTTTCATTGAATTGAGCCGTCTTGCGGCGAAAGGAAAAGGCAGTGTACAAATCGCCCCTGCGGTGACAAAGGCGATCGCATATATTGACGAAAACTATATGAAACAGCCCGGTCTAGAATCCATAAGTAAAGCCGCAGGCGTTTCTTCGCAGCATTTGTGCAGATTATTCAGGCAGACCTTGAACTGCCGACCGATGGAATATATCACAAAACGCAAGATACAGGCGGCTAAAATGCTTCTGGCGGAAACGCAGAAAACTGTCGATCAGATAGCTGAAGAAACAGGTTTCTGTGACAGCAGTTATTTTTGCAAGATTTTCAAAAGGTTCGAGAGTATTACTCCGTCGCAGTTCAGAAGTATAGAACAGGCTCTATGAAATTCGTAAATTGACCGCTGACACCGTATAAAAAAACAAAAAGGCATCATGTCCGGATACATGATGCCTTTTTTCCTATTGTAGCTTTGCATAAACCTGCCGGATACGATCAGTTATTCCTGCGTCTGGCTCTGTTCAGCAGCAGGAGCGATATCATAAGTATCAAGGGAAATGCGCAGCCTGCGAGCATACCTTTCTGCATATCATCGCCTGCACTCTGGGTGATATTTCCTACAATAGCAGGACCGAGTGCTCCGCCAAGGTCACCAGCCATGGCGAGGAGTGCAAACATTGCAGTTCCGCCGGTGGGTATTTTTCCCGAACAGATGCTTATTGAACCGGGCCACATGATACCTACCGAGAATCCGCACATTATGCAGCCGAGAAGTCCGATTACAGGTATTCCCGACAGGGATGCAGTGATGTAACAGATCAGACACAGCAGCGCCGAGCCTATCATGAATTTCATAAGATCGAGCTTTTCGCCGTACTTCCCGTAAAGTGTACGGCTTATGCCCATCGTCACCGCAAACATACACGGTCCTGCAATATCTCCGACTGATTTAGTCAGTCCGAGAGCGGATTCTGCAAATGCCGACGCCCACTGCGCCATTGAAAGCTCCGAGGCTCCTGCACAAACCATAAGCAGTATCGCAAGCCAGAACAGCGGTACTCTGAGCAGGTCACGGATACGCATTCCCTCGCCGTCCTCGACGGGGTGTGCAATGGGACATACCGAAAAATTGTAAACATTCACCAGTGGAATTATCGCCCAGATACAAGAGAGCCACTTCCAGTTTTCTATGCCGAAAGCAGTAAAAAACAGTGTTGAAATGAGTATGACTCCGACCGAACCCCAGCAGTAGAATGAATGCAGCAGGCTCATTGCAGCTTCTTTGTGCTCAAACGGGCAGGCTTCAACTATCGGACTTACAAGTACCTCGGTCAGACCGCTTCCCATTGCATATATGACCGTGCTTATAATTATCCCTGAAAACGGATCGGGAAGCAGTTCTGGCAGAAAAGCAAGCCCGATAAGTCCCAGCGCAGAAAACACCTGCGAACCTATAACGCATTTCCGATAGCCGATCTTGTCGGCGAAACGTGCGCACAGCACATCTATGATAAGCTGAGTAACAAAAAATACCGACGAGATAAGGGCAATTTTCCCAAACGGAATACCAAAGCCATTGTGAAATGTAAGAAATAGAAGCGGAGCGAAATTAGCCGCTATTGCCTGTGTGATGAATCCAAGATAGCAGGATATAAGTGTTTTTCTGTAATTTACAGCCATATTGACAAGCTCCTTTACAAATGATATAATCAGATTATATAGTAAATGTCGTAACATTTCAATACACAAAATCACATTTTTATTACACAATATCGTAAATCGGGTGAGAACATGGGAAATGAAATCAAAAAGGACAGAATCACAACGGACGAAACCTTACGTGAAACTGCAAGTCACGGCAGCGAAGAATATCCGTTCAGCTACTATTATGAGGACATCTGGGATTTCGATTTTCACTGTATCGACTGGCACTGGCACCCAGAGGTCGAATTTGTTTATGTACAGCATGGCAAGGCTGATTTTCTGGTGGGTGGAAACAGGTATGTTCTAAGCTCGGGCGATGGGATCTTTATAAATTCTCAGGTGATACACAGGTTTGAAGCAGAAGACAGCACCATCATTCCGAACATCGTTTTTTCACCTGTTCTGCTTGCGCCGCAGGGCAGTCTGATATACAGCAGATACATCAGACCGATAATTGAATCAACTACCGAATGTGTGATTTTTTCCGCCGAAGAAACAGTGCACCACAGCATTATCGAAACAATGAGGTCGGTATTTGCTGTGCAGGGTTCTGGCACGGCTTCTGAAATGAAAACGGTAGAACTGCTGCTGAAACTATGGCGCCTGTTATATGAAAGCATACAAATAACAGACTGCGACCCCGTGTCCGGGCATTCCGCACAGACGCAGGCGAAGCTTCAGATAATGATGCAGTATATTCATGATAATTACAGCGGTCAGATAACACTTGATGATATTGCAGGAACAGTTCTTATAAGCAAAAGCAGTGTCCTCAATATTTTCAGGATATACCTGCACACATCGCCGATAAATTACGTTGTAGAATACAGACTGAAACGTGCTTCAAAGCTCCTTGTTGATACCGAAAACAGCGTTTGTGCCATAGCGCATGAAACAGGATTTGAGAACATCGGCTATTTCTGCCGCAGATTCAAAAAGCTGTACGGCGTTACACCGATAAATTACAGAAAATACTATCGCAGTGCAGAGCGTAATTCAATGAGAAATACACATTCTGACACAAATGTCCTGTCGGGCTGATGAAATAGCTAAACTTGATAAAAAGATATCAGATTTAAGAGAGTATGACAAAATCTGCAAGCAGAGGAAAGAACGCCTTAATAATACAACTCAGATTATTGATGAGATCTTGTCCGAAGGATCAATATCCGATGTTAATTTGCGAATGCTTGTCAAACGAATTCTTATTCATCAAAATGAAGATAAAAGCCTCGACATCAAATTTGAGATGAACGGAGAGTTCAATGACACGGTCAGCGTATTTATAGATCCGATGGACGAATTAGAAAGTGCATAGAGATGCAAGGAAGATCCGCAGGCAGTTCTGCGGATCTTCCTTGCTTATATGAACATATTAAACAGCAGACGAGCTGTACCTAGCAATGAACTTTGGGATAAGATCTGTTAAAAATCAATTTTCATTCATCAGGTCTTGCTATCGAATTTATTATATAAAAAGAAAAAAGCCCGATATAATCGAGCTTTTCATGTCTTGCTGAGACCAAATGGATGCATACTTCAAAAGTATTATTTTAAGCTCTTTGCCATATCAGTTTCATATATATATTGGTCTCTTTTCAAGTTCATTTTATCACATAGAGAAATTATGAAAAATAAATATGTAAAAGGCTGTACTCAGTTGTACAGCCAACATCTTAAAAGTCATCATATAAAGCTGACACAAAATTCAATAATATATCAACCGTTTGTTCCAACAGATAATCATATAATTCTTCAGTGGTTGAAATAAGAAAAAACTCGATTACACCGTCAGCCCGTGGAATTCCAAAGAAAAGTTCTCCGTTCTCATCACGCTTGTAAAGAAAATCACGAATAATGCTGTAACGGTCGAGCATAACGACCTCCAACATTTTTATTAAATCCTGCTGATAATCACAGCCTGCAAGCAATTCTGATTTTGAATTTTCATCAAAAAAGATGCCCGATATCGGACATCTGCACATCGCCTTGCTTTCTTCAATTACCTCGCTGATAGTGTCTATCATTGTAACAAAAGTATTTTTAGAAATCATAAATTATTCCTCCCGATCAATATTCATTGAACTCATTTATCATTCTACGGTATTCTTTTTCTTCGCTGTCAATATAGTCTTTTGCGAACTGTTCAGCCTCAGATAAGCTGTTTTCAAAAATCTCAAAATCTACCGCCGCCGAAAAAACATCAATTTCAAGCTTTTCGGCCTCATCTGCAAAAACTTCTATAGTAAAGCCGTTACAGCAAATATCATTTCCGTCCTTATCCTCCCGATGCAAATCAGTATCGGGAGATATTTTCACATAAAATCCTTTGTATCTCATTACGCTGAACCTCCTAAAATTTCATCTGCATATCGTCGTCAAGATCGTAATCTTCATCAAAATCCTCATCGAATTCATCATTCACGTAATACTCAAGCTG
>NZ_QTVE01000026.1:0-21912 GCF_003460465.1 Ruminococcus sp. AF37-20
ACTGTAGTCAGCAGTTTGGACTATGCTAATATCATACCAAAGGAGATGATTCGTACTGATAAAAAATTTTGATATCTTTGCAGGAATAGGCGGATTTCGCTCAGACTTGAAAAAGCGGGCGGTTTTGAGTGCGTCGGTTATTGTGAAATAGACAAATATGCAAAGAAAGCATACGAAACGTTGTACGATACAAGAAACAAGGTGTATTACGATGATGCAAGAAAGATCGACCCTAACGAACTGCCCAATTTCGACCATGGGTAAAAACTACTATCGACGGCAATGAATACGAACTCGATATCAGCTTCAAGAAATATAAGCAGGTAGAGAGTATTTCGGACGAGATCGAAAAATAGAATATCGATGTTGATATTTCCGATTTCAAGGATTCTTCCGACTTTTATTTGTATTTAAGCAAGTTTGACGATCAGTCTTCTGAAGAAATATCGGTTAATGTTACCGGCAAGATGATCGTTCAGAAGAATATATCAAAAATTCCCTTGAAATTGCCGTATATTTGTGGTACAATTAAAGAACAAGTTAAAAATATTTACGACTCCAAGATTGTCGACACCGATCTGCTCAAAATCGGTATTAATAACGGTTATCAGCAGGTGATATCGGGACCCATGGCATACATTTCGACTATAACGGTCGGATATGTTCCCAACAAAGAGTTTTACAGCATTTTCGGAAACGGAACTCCAAGCAGTATCTATAATCTGAAAAATGACTATTGGGCGCAATACGCCGATACTATTTCGCCTGCTCTTTACATTGACAACAAGATTATTTACGAGTGGAACGGCGCTTTAACGTCGATCGGCAAAACGCAGTATCTCAACATTGCTTCTGTATCATCAAACGGAACATTAGATGATACCAAGGAAATTCTTGTAGGCTCCGTAAACTCTATATCTACGGATAATCAAAATATTTCTGCACAGTCGCTCTTGACGGCGTATGGAAAAATGCCGCTCACCGACGAAGAGCAGGCAAAGGTATGCGGATATGAGGTTTCCAAAAAGATATCTCCAGAGTTGCTTGACTCAATATTCAAATCTGGTCAAGCTTCTGATATTGTTGCTATTCTTTCTAAGTATGATGATGAAGCAATTGTTGCGATAAATAAGATTTTGGATAAAGACGCTGTTGCAGCTTTGATAAGAGACTATGGTGATGATGGCTTTAAAGTTGCTGTTAAGGGCGGCGATTATCTTGTCAAGGCAATTAATAACCTTGATGACGACGCAGCGGAATTGTTTGTAAAAACTGCTTCAAAGCAGAGTGATGAATTTTTTGTTTTGATGTCAAAATATGATGATATTCCTTCTTGGGCATGCTCTGATGTAATTGATTTTAATTCAGCTGAAAACGTAAATGAAATTTTAAAACAAAATGGATATACAAATCCCCCTTATAAGCCGGGAACTAATGTAACAACTATCGAATTAACTGAAAATACCACGTTTGTTAGAGTGTATGATGGTGAAATATCTGGTAAATACGGCGGTTGGATTATGAATTACAATGAGATTAAAGAACTTTCTCCAATAGAAATAAAAAATAGATTTGCTTTGCAAAATGTTCCTAAATATATTTGTGATGTAAAGTTGCCAAAAGGTTCAAGAATCAGATTTGGAATCGCAAACGGAATATCCGAATGGGGAAATGGTGGAGGTGTTCAATTTGATCTTATGAGGCAAGAAATAGGAGAGTTTTACAATGAAAGATTGTTATCATAATGAGGAATATAGTATGGTATTAAGAATGATAATATCTGAAAAATGGATTCATATAAATAGTTATGATGTTTGCTTTGATTATAATGTTAAGTCTGTAATAATTTTGAAACAAAAGATAATTGTACAGCTAGAAATCGGAGATTTATATGCTGTTGATATGGCAGGTAACATTATTGAAAAAAATAATAAGCCTTTTCAAAGATCAGACTTAGATAAAGATTTTATAGTAGAAATTAATCAGAATAATCTATATTTTAATAACTCTGCCGTTTATTTTGAACATAACATTTATTCTTTTGTTTTATTTGATGATAGGATAATTGTACAATTAAATGAACTGGATGCGTCTGTAAAATCTGATGAAATCGACAACGTATATGCCGTTGATATGGAAGGGAATGTTATCTGGCGAATTCAGAATAAAGAAAGGGTATGTCCGGAATATAAGTTTATTTCGCCGTATGTAATGATTAATTATATTGATGGTGAATTAATTGTAAATGATTTCAACGGATTCAGATTTGTGTTTTCACCTGACGACGGAACTTTTGTTAAACGAATTCAAAGTTTAAGACCTTGGTAATCAATTTGTAATTCAGATCTTTATGGTGACACCGCACAACTACCGCCTAACGGCTTTGTGTACGTCTAACTTGCCAATTTTCCGTTATCTTGCACAGAAACTCCTTGAAGGACGCAAGTATTCCTGCGTCGTTTCTATACAATCGAGCTTAAAGGCATTTGGGATAGTAATCCTAAATCTATTATTCAGAATAATGTTCAAGAGCAAAGCATTGAACATAAAAAAGAGAAAACAGAAGAACCCAAATTATTCTCAGTAGGAGATTTTTGGTATGGAATTAGATGAAAAATTTAATTTACTTAGAACATTAACTCAAAAAATACGTAGTTATGACAAGCATTTAATAGATACTGTTACTTTTTGTAATAATAAAATGTCTTCAATCGTTTATGATTATTATCCATTTGAGGTTGAAATTAGAGATAACAACTTATATTTTTTTATCATAACAAATCGCAGTGAAAAGAAAATGCTATTTTCGTCATCGCTTAATACCGACTTTGATAAGCTTTGTGACAGTTTGATAAAATATATAACGACAGATGTAAAAAAGCAGATTCCCAAGAAATTTTTAAAAGCAAAGGGGTTTTTATAATGAATGAAAATCGAGCAGAAATAAAAGCCAAAATAGTGGAAACTGAAATGAAAAAATATTTTGGTAGTTTAGTTTCGAATTTTAATTTGATAGACGCTTTTTACGGCAATGGACATGAAGAATTTAGTCTGGGATTCAAGTATTGTGACTATTTTGATATGCGCTTTAATTATGGTCAAGGTGCTTGCGGATGCTGCATATGTTATGATTGGGGTGATAATAATGAGGCTATACTTATTAAAACCTCAATTGATGGTTGGTGGGAAAAAATTTCAATTCAATGGAAAAAATATTTTCATGAACTTAAAAAAGAACTGGATTTGCGTATTCCCGATGATTATTTAAAAGAATTTTATATAAATCCTAATACCGAAACAAATGTAGTGTGAACTAATGCGAATGCTACGGAACATATGGGGGAGTATGTTGGTCGATTTTAAAGTGTTGAAGGGAAAGATAGTTTTTGAATGATATAATCAGTACATTTAATGACTTGTATTATAAAATTCAAATATCTCATAATATTTGTTTGGCTGATGTAAGAAATATATGTTTGAAATCTTATAATAATTCTGTTGTCTGCGATGTTGATGGTGGCGCCCCGGAAATATATTACGAAATATTAGAGAGGAATTGTGGGCATTTTGCTGTTTTGAAAATAGAGCGAAACAGTCACGAGATTATATATGAAAGTGTTAATGCTGATTTTGCAGCAATTGCTCTTTTCCTGTTTCTTTCACGTCATCAAATAAAAAAAACTGATAATGATATTGAGATAGAAGAATTTATAAAAAAAGAAATTGCACACGGGAATATAGATTTGGCTAGACAGGTGATTGCAGAAAATTTTGGAGAAAAAACAATTTCGTTTGAAAAAAACGTATTCGATAAAATTTCTGTTATTACTTTGTCTACAAATAAAATTGACATTTTTTATCATGGCAATACAATTTTATTTTGTTCAGAATTTAATAAACCAGATCTTGAACGTGGATATTTAATTGCATTTAATAAATGCCGTATGATTAATATTTATCATAAAATAATGGTGAATATTACAAATATCATCCCCGATGTTAATGAAAACGAAAATAGAAAACTTAAATATCTATTTTTAGTTGGGACTATGGAAAAATAAGTATATCAAGTATAATAACGCATACAATTTTTCTTGCTGACGGAGCATTTTTAGAGCCGATAGCTAACGTATTCATGCGAATGTATCATAGTTATTTTATTTCTTGATTTTTTTAGCTTAATGATATTGGGAGGGCATTGAGTTTATCTCAGTGTCCTGCTCGCTTTTCAATGCAAAAAAATATCCCCTCCAAAGCATTTGCCTTGAAGGGGATTAACTATATGCGTTTTACTGTGGCTTCTTAACGTCTGTCATGACTTCTTTAAGTCCTGTTGCAAGACCTGCAATGCCCTGTATCTCACTTGGTATAATGATCTTTGTAGCCTTGCCGTCTGCTGCCTTAGCAAATGCTTCAAGGCTCTTGAGCTGGATTACCTGCTCGTTAGGGTTAGCAGCATTCAGCTTGACGATACTCTCGGCAATCGCCTTCTGTACCATGTCGATAGCCTGCGCTTCACCTTCTGCCTCAAGTATCTTCTGCTCCTTTACAGCGTCTGCACGAAGTATCATAGACTGCTTCTCAGCTTCGGCTGCAAGTATCTGTGACTCCTTGTCTGCCTGTGCTCTGAGTATCTTAGATTCTTTCTCACCCTCTGCAACAAGCACCTGAGATTTCTTCTCAGCCTCTGCCTGAATGACCTTTTCACGTCTTTCACGGTCAGCTTTCATCTGCTTTTCCATTGCGTCCTGAATTTCTCTTGGCGGAAGAATATTCTTAAGCTCAACTCTCTGCACCTTGATGCCCCACCTATCTGTGGCTTCATCAAGAATTGCTGTGATCCTTGTGTTGATAATGTCACGGGAAGTGAGCGTAGCCTCAAGATCAAGGTCACCAACAATGTTTCTGAGTGTTGTTGCCGTCAGATTTTCAATAGCTGAGATAGGTCTCTCAACACCGTATGTGAACTGCATTGCGTTTGTTATCTGGAAGAACACAACAGTGTCTATCTGCATTGTTACGTTATCCTTTGTGATAACTGACTGTGGCTTGAAGTCAACTACCTGCTCTTTGATAGATACTCTTTTTGCAACTCGGTCGATAAAAGGTACTTTTACGTGAAGTCCCGTTCCCCATGCCGCATGAAAAGCTCCAAGTCTTTCAACTACAAATACATATGCCTGCGGTACTATCTTGATGTTGCTGATAACAATGATTATAAGCAATACGATGATAGCAAGTACGATATAAATTCCAGGTTCCATTATATGCCTCCTAAAAAAATAAGTTTATGTAAGCTGTTACTTTTCTTCTGAAACTATCAGCTTTGCACCGTCAATACGCACGACCTTCACTGGTGTGCCTTCTGAGATCTTTGAGCCGTCCTCAGTTCTTGCTGCCCAATCTGTGCCCTCAAGAGTGACCCTGCCTTTGTTCACAGAGTTATCTATAGGCTCAATAACTATTGCAGTTTTTCCCACATCAAGCTCGTAATTTGTTGCAACCGTCTTGTTCTGGAGCTTCTTGACCACAGGTCTTGTAAGCAAAAGAAGTATGATCGAGCTTACGACGAATACGATGCACTGTGTAAGGAAAGAAAGCTTAGCTATGGCACAAAACATCGCAATAAGTGCTGCTATAGCAAGCCATATAGACACAAGTGCCGTTCCTGTTGCGACCTCGCATACAACAAAGAACACGAAAGCTAAAGCCCAGAAAACTATTTTGAGTGTAGCCATTGTCATATGATACCCCCTGTTCCTCTCATTTATTTAAGATTTATTATAACATATTATTTTAAAATTTACAATAGCTAAGACACAATATTTTTGCTTTTTTACCTTTAATCTTTAATGATTTTACATTGACCGTACCATATTTTATTAGCTGTACCCTAATATATATATGTTGATGCTAATACATAAAGAAAAAAAGTATTTCTAAAAGATAGTTATATAAAAAAATTTACAGTAAAAGCGGTAACCCGCTGGAGGTAACCGCTTTTACTATTTGTGTAATTATACGTTGTCGCTGAAATAAACGTCATACCAAACAAGGAATGAGAACACTGTCCAGATCTTTCTTGAATAGTCATATTTGCCTGCACGGTGATCGTCAAGAAGCTGTACAAGCTTATCTGTGTGGAAGAACTGTGCTGACTGAGGAGAAGTAAACTTATCCTTTACTATATTATAATACTTATCTTCTTTGAGCCATACCCTGATAGGAACAGGGAAGCCGAGCTTCTTTTTCTTAGCTGTCTGTGGAGGGCAAGCCTGAAGTGCAGCAAGACGCATTGCATACTTCGTTTCAGTTTCAGTAACTCTGTCTTTTACAGGTATCTGCTCTGCAAGCTCCATTACCTTTCTGTCAAGGAACGGTACACGAAGCTCTAGGGAGTGAGCCATGCTCATTTTATCCGCCTTAAGAAGAATATCACCTGTCATCCAAAGGTGCAGGTCAATGTACTGCATCTGTGTTACCTGATCCTGATCTCTTACCTTATCGTAGAAAGGCTTTGTGATAGCCATAGCGTCAGGAGCGTTTGTCTTTATGCTCAGAATATCCTTGCGCTCTTTCTCAGAGAAGATGTATGCGTTACCAATAAATCTCTCGTCAAGGTCCTTAGAACCTCTTATAAGATAGTTTATGCCGTGCTTGTGAGGCAGTTTCTCAGCAACTGCACCAACAGCCTTTCTGATAGGTCTTGGTATCTTAAAGTAGCTTGCCATATCAGCAGGGTTGTGATAGATGTTGTATCCGCCGAATATTTCGTCTGCACCCTCGCCTGAAAGCACTGCCTTGACCTTTTCAGAAGCTATTTGACATACGAAGAACAGAGCCACAGCCGCAGGGTCTGCAAGAGGTTCGTCCATGTGATACTGTATTTTTGAAAGGCTGTTCCAGTATTCCTCAGGAGAAATGACCTTGGAGAAGTTCTCCTTATTGATATACTTTGAAAATTCCTTAGCATAGCCTATCTCGTTGTACTTTTCGTCCTCGCCAAAGCCTACAGTAAAGGTCTTGTCAACGTTGGCAACAGCGGCTACATAGCTTGAGTCAACACCGCTTGAAAGGAAAGAACCTACCTCAACGTCAGCGAATTTGTGTACCTCAACAGAGTTCTTGAAAGTGTCGGATATCCTATTCACCCAATCTTCAAGAGCAGGGCCATTGTCAGCGTGAAATTTAACTTCCCAATATCTTCTTACGTTCATCTCGCCGTTCTTGTATGTAAAGCAGTGAGCGGCAGGGAGTTTGTAAACATTTTTGAAGAAAGTTTCTGTTGTAGGAGAATATTGGAATGTGAGATAAGTTTCAAGAACGTCTGTGTTAAGTTCCTTCTTGAAATGAGGGTGGTCAAGAAAACTCTTTATCTCAGAACCCCACATAAGAGTTTCGCCCATTTTTGCGTAGTAAAGAGGCTTGATACCGAAGAAATCTCTTGCACCGAAAACCTCGTTTGTATTCTTATTGAAGATAACGAATGCAAACATACCTCTCAGCTTGTCGAGCATATCCTCGCCCCACTGCTCATAGCCATGGATAAGCACCTCAGAGTCGGTCTGTGTGTAGAACTTGTGACCAGACGCTACAAGCTCCTCACGGAGATCCTTGTAGTTGTATATCTCACCGTTGAATGTAAGTACCAACGACTTATCTTCATTGAAGATAGGCTGGCTACCTTGATCTGAAAGGTCGATGATCGAAAGTCGGCGGAAACCCATTGCGATCTGCTCGTCAACATATTTTCCGTCAGAGTCAGGACCTCTATGTTTTATTCTATCCATCATTTTTCCAAGAACTATGGAAGCGTCATTGATTTTATTTGTAAATCCAACAAAACCGCACATATAAAAGCCTCATTTCTGTTAAATCAAATTGCCTGTATCTTAGTTAATACGGCCGCCTGTCGCCTAGTGAACGTCAAGCAATATAATACTTATTATACACTATATGCGGCTTTTTTGCAAGGGGTAAAAACAAAAATTAAACAATAAAAGAAATTGTCTTTTGTGCATTTATCACATGGCAGTGTGTATGGTATAAAAATATCTGCGATTTTGTCATTTTGGCTTGAAAAAGGCAGAGGAATATAGTATAATGGTATTAAAATCATATTTTGGAGAAGATCTTATGAACGATAACAAAAAGAAGAAAAATGGCTATAGATTGGATATCGTGTTGATAGTGAGTTTTTTTGTAATGCTGATATCTTTCTGTGCCTATATGATGAATACGACACTCGAGGGCGTACTTGAAAATGAAACAGGTAGCTCTGTAGTCACACATGATTACACTTACGAGAGTGCTGAGAGTAGTTCAGCAGCATAGCGCAAAATTTAAAAATTCGACAAGTTAAAGTGCTTTACGTGCTTGCCGAATTCGCTTATTTACTACATTTCGGAGGCATGAAGCAGCACTTAAAAATGTATAAGACGACAAGTTAGCTCACTTTACAGCATCAATAACCAAACCATATTGTATTATGCACTGTAAAGTTTGGCTGCATTACAGCTAAAGGCATTTTGCTTGACACCTAAAATCAATATCTGACGAAAATGTGGCTTTGTGCATTTAATACAAATAACAAAGTCACATTTTGTTGTATAACGCCTTGACTTTGCGTCACTTATACTATATACTTGTATTAAGCACTGCTTTTTATACAATATGTTGTGATTTGCGGTGCGAGTTGTGAGAATATAAAAAATATAAGGATAAATTGGGAAAATCGGAGGCGGTATTGTGATAATCAAGATAAAAAAGCGTGACGGTCGTACTGTAACTTTCAATATTGAGAAAATAGCTGGCGCTATATACAAGGCGGCTCAGTCTGTGGGCAAGGATAACTATGAGGAAGCTTTGGAGCTTTCGGGTAAAGTTGTTGATAAGCTTATGGAAAAACACCTTGATATGCCTACTGTTGAAGAGATTCAGGATTGCGTTGAGCGTGTACTTATCGAGGAGGGCATGGCTGATACTGCAAAAAGTTATATACTCTACCGCTCAAACAGAACTCGTGCAAGAGAAATGAATACCCGTCTTATGAAAGTTTATGAGGATCTTACTTTCCAATCAGCGAAAGATAACGATTTGAAGCGTGAGAATGCTAATATAGACGGCGATACCGCAATGGGTACAATGCTTAAATACGGCTCTGTGGGTGCAAAGGAGTTCAATGAGATGTATGTTCTTGCTCCTGAGCATTCAAAGGCTCATCAAGAGGGCGATATCCACATTCATGACCTTGATTTTTATACACTGACCACCACTTGTACTCAGATAGACCTTACAAAGCTTTTTGATAAGGGATTTTCTACAGGTCATGGTTTTTTGCGTACACCAAATGATATACAAAGCTATGCGGCGCTTGCCTGCATTGCGATACAATCCAATCAGAACGACCAACACGGTGGTCAATCTCTTCCTAAATTCGATTATGATATGGCTGAGGGCGTAAGAAAGACATTCAGACACCGCTATCGTGACAATATCGGCAGGGGTCTTGCTCTCCTTGGTGAAGTTTCTGATGCTCAGAGTATTGCAAAGAAAATAACTGAAATGCTTGATGAGCAGGGTTTAAAGATCACTCTCGCCAATGATAACGGCTATCAAGAGGCTGAAGCACAGTTTCTTGTGAATTTTGTCGACGCACCTATAGTTAAGAAGATACAGAGTTTTGCATATAAAAACTCTTTGAAAGAAACTGACAGAGCCACATATCAGGCAATGGAAGCGCTTATCCATAATCTGAATACTATGAACTCCCGTGCAGGCGCTCAAACGCCTTTTAGCTCCATAAATTATGGTACCGATACTTCTATTGAGGGCAGACTTGTTATAAAGAATATTCTTCTTGCAGAGGAAGCAGGACTTGGCAATGGTGAAACGCCTATTTTCCCTATACATATTTTCAAAATAAAAGAGGGCGTGAACTTTGATCCTGATGACCCGAACTATGACCTTTTCAAGCTTGCCTGCCGTGTATCGGCAAAGCGTCTTTTCCCGAATTTTTCATTTATCGACGCTCCTTTCAATCTACAGTATTACAAAGAGGGCAATCCTGACACTGAGATAGCTTACATGGGTTGCCGCACAAGAGTTATCGGTAACGCATATGACCCTACTCGTGAGATAGTGACAGGAAGAGGAAATCTCTCTTTTACTACCATTAATCTTCCTAGACTTGGCATAAAAGCACAGCGTAATATCGGTGCTTTCTTTGACAGCCTTGATGAGCTTATGGATCTTTGTATCGACCAGCTTATGCACAGATTTAAGATACAGTGTTCAAAGCGTGTGAGAAATTATCCGTTTCTCATGGGTCAGGGCATATGGCTCGATTCAGAGAAGCTTACGGCTGACGATACGCTTGAAGAAGTGCTAAAGCATGGCACGCTTTCCGTGGGCTTTATCGGTCTTGCTGAGTGTCTTAAAGTGCTTACTGGCAAGCACCATGGTGAAAGTGAAGAAGCAAGAGAGCTTGGCTTGGAGATAATCTCACGTATGAGAGCAAGAATGGACGAGGAAACAAAGCGTACTGGCCTTAACTTCTCGTTGCTTGCAACGCCTGCTGAGGGACTTTCCGGCAGATTTGTTAAAATGGATAGAGAACGTTATGGCGAGATAGCAGGAGTTACGGACAGAGAATATTATACCAATTCTTTTCATGTGCCTGTTTACTATCCGATAACAGCGTTTGAGAAACTTAAAATAGAAGCTCCTTACCATGCTCTTACAAATGCAGGCCATATAAGCTATATCGAGCTTGACGGCGATCCGCTGAACAATCTTTCTGCATTCGAGAAAGTCGTAAGATATATGAAAGAAGTTGGCATAGGCTACGGCTCAATAAACCACCCTGTTGACCGTGATCCTGTTTGCGGATATACTGGAATAATAGGTGACAAATGCCCGAAGTGTGGACGTTCTGAGGCTGAACACAGCAAGGTGATACATGAGAGGATACCTCGTGCAAAAGCCTGCTGTGAGGGTGACAATTAGCCATGGAGCTTAGGATAGCAGGCACTGTCGGTGAATCTATCGTAGACGGACCGGGTTTTAGGTACACTATTTTTACGCAGGGCTGTCCACACGGCTGTGAGGGTTGTCACAATCCGCAGACACATGATTTTAACGGTGGCATTGTCGTTGACACAGACCAGCTTTACAATGAGATAATAAAAGACCCGCTTCTTGACGGCGTGACGTTCAGTGGCGGTGAGCCTTTCTGTCAATGCAAACCCTTAGCAGAACTTGCAGGACGGATAAAAGCGTTCCATGGCTTTCCGCTGAATGTTATTTCATTCACAGGCTATACTTATGAATATCTAATTGCAAACGCTAACGCTGAAAACGGCTATATGGAGCTTCTTAGTCAGCTTGATTATCTTGTTGACGGACCATTTATTCTGTCACAGCGAAGCCTTGAGTTGAAATTTATGGGCAGTCGTAATCAACGCTTCATCGACGTGCAGAAGTCCTTAAAAGAGGGCAGAGCAGTAGTCGTTGAACCATATTGAACATAAAAAGCGAGTTTCATGATGTTGAAACTCGCTTTTATTTATACCAAAAGACCTCCGCAATCGTTAAACTACGGAGGTCAAATTAATTATTTCTCAGGCTCTATTACCTCAACATCTTTTGGGTCGAGAGCTTCTGCATTATCAGCTTCTGCTGCTCTCTTTACTGCTTCTTCCTGTGACTTTTTCAAAGCTTCCTGTATGTCCTCGCCAAGAAAATCAGGGAGTGACATTCCTGCTTGCTTGAACAGATCGTTCAGCGGAGGAACTGATTGCATAAGTCCGCTTAGAAAGTTTGCTGTCGAGCCTTTTCCGTCTGCACCTGCGCCTGTATCCCACACGGTTATCTTGTCTATCTTAATGTTCTTGATAGCTTCTACCTGAATAGAGATAAGCTCTTCAAGCTTGTCAGCAACTATGAGTTTAACGGCTGCATTAGCGTCTCCGCCTGCTGCTTCAACAAGCTTTCTCATACCCTCTGCCTGCTTTGTGAGTATTTCCTGATTACCCTTTGCTTCAGCTTCCATTTTTGCAAAGATAGCATCGGCCTCACCCTTTGCTTTACGTCTTACTACCTCAGCCTGTGCTTCAGCCTCGATCTCAGCCTGCTGCTTTGAGATCTGAGCCTTTACGATAACATCGGCGGTCTGTGTAGCCTTTTCAAGTTCGGCTCTCGTCTGCTCGGCGGATTGCTGAGCTATGTAAGCTTCCTGCTTTGCCTTTGCTGCCTGAACAGCTTCAGCGGCTGTAGCCTGTCTGAGAGCTTCCGCTTCACGCTCACGTCTGAGGGCTTCTGACTGTGCAACCTCTATCTTAGCTTGGTTCTCGCCATCGATAGCAGAAGCGTTTGCAGCAGCAACTTGGATACGCTGGTCTTTCTGAGCGTTTGCCTGACCGATCTCACCGTCTCTGTGTTTTTCGGCAACTGACTTCTTAGCGTCATTGATAGCCTTTGCAGCAGCTTCTTTACCGAGAGCTTCCAGATATCCAGACTCATCTGTAATATCCGTTACGTTTACGTTGATAAGCTTAAGACCTATCTTTTTAAGCTCTATCTCAACATTGTTTGATACCGCGAGCAGAAATTTATCTCTGTCCGAGTTTATTTCCTCGATATCCATTGTTGCGATAATAAGTCTCAACTGACCGAAAATAATATCCTTAGCAAGCTCCTGTATCTCAATGAGTTTAAGACCGAGAAGTCTTTCAGCAGCGTTCTGCATAACGCCTGGCTCGGTTGAGATACCAACAGTAAATCTTGACGGAACATCGATTCTGATGTTCTGCTTTGAAAGAGCGTTTTTTAGATCCACATTTATGGATATAGGAGTAAGATCCATATACTCATAAGATTGGATTATTGGCACGATAAATGCCGCACCGCCGTGGATACATCTTGCGCTTCTTGCTTGACCATTCTTGTCTGTTCCTACTTTACCATAGATAACAAGCACCTTATCAGACGGACATTTTCTGTAGCGTGACAGTATCGCCATAATTGCCGCAAAAAGCACAACAACTATCACGCAGATGATGATTACTGGTTCCATAATTTTTCCTCCCACACAAATAATATTATAATAACCTCAAGACGGGTCATTTCACAGAATCGTTATGTTTAGAACCCATTTGTTCTATCAATTCTTTTATTTTTCTATTACGACAGTATCTCCTTGCAAATCGATAATACGAACCTGAGTTCCTGTCTTTATAAGCTCATCACCATTGTTTATTGCAGTGACTTCTCTTAGCTGTCCGTTTATCATAACATTCACTTTACCAAGCCCATGGTCTTTAGGTGGGCAGGGGATATAAACAGTAGCAGTTTCTCCTATAGCATTTTTATAATCAGCCGTACCGTTTTCAGCAAGTCTTGCAGAAAGTTGAACTATCTTTGCTACAAGAAGCATGGTCGCCAGACCCAGAACAAAGCCGATAACTGTAGACAGTGCTGGATAAACACCTGAGCTTACAAGAACGATAGATGACCAGCTAAACACAGTGAAAAAAGCAACTATGGTCTGAAGCGTGAACATTCTCATAGAAGCAAAATCCGCAGGGTTTCCGCCGTCTACGTTGTGGTCACAGCCGATATCATGTGTACAGTGACCAATATCCACATCTCCGTGACCGCTTATGTTGGTATCAACATCAAGATCAAGACCTGACGTGTCGCTGAAATCGTGACCGCTTCCACCATCATGAAAACCGAACATAGAAAGCAAAGTCTGCACAAGCAGTATAAGCGTTGACGGAAACGCTATACAATACAGCACTTTAAGTAAAAGCGACAAACCGTCCCACCATTCATTCATATAGCTTACACCTCCAATGTAAATATTATTTACGCTTATTATATACTCATTTATCTTATTTGTCAATAGATTTTGGACAATAATTAAAATTATTTTTTAAATATAGCTTAGCACAAAAAAATTGTAAATTTTTCGTTAAACACTTGAAATCTGTTTTACTATCTGCTATCATATAAGTAAATGAAATTTACAGTAAATAAAGTGAGGCGATAAAATGGAGAAAAATACTCTCGGCAAGAGGATAAAAGAGGCAAGGCTTGCAAAGAAAATGACTCAAAGCGAGGTAGTGGGTGATTTTATAACCCGCAATATGCTTAGTCAGATAGAGAGCGGCTCAGCAACACCGTCGGTAAAGACTCTTGAATATCTCTGCAAGGTGTTGGAGATAGAGCCTAATGCCCTTCTGCCTGATGAAAACGACTCCAAAAACGCCCCTGACGCAGAGGGCTATATCAGTATACGGAAAGAATTTATAAACAAGAACTATAAGGCTGTTATAGAGTATGACGCTGATGACGAATTTTCAGATGAGATATGTGCGCTTAAGGCGAAAGCTTGCCTTATGGTGGCTAGGGAGTATTCAGGCTCTGACAGTGCCACGGATCTTCAAAAGGCGATAGACCTTGCCAAGCAGGCTTCTGAACTTTCAAAAAGTGGTATTTTTGCAGATGAAAGCGTTAAAAACAAGGCTGACGAGCTATTAAAAGCTAACGCTAAGCGTCTTAGCGACTATTACAGAAGTCTTTTGTAGGGTACAGTCATGGAATTTGTTATCATAGCCACGGTTGTTCTTGTGCTTGCCATGTGTCTTGGCGCAGACTTTGTTATAGTTCCTATAATGTTCATTGTTTTTCTTGTTATCCTGCTACTGGCTATTTTTGGTTTCTTTGTATACTCTGCTGTAAAACTTACTGGAACGAAAAGCGTGAAAGGAAAGTTTGTGCGTTTCGGCAGGGCAGAGGGCAAGAAATTTGATACAGCGTTTTACAAGGTTAGTGATAGTGAGTATCCAAACGTATTCCCATGTGAGATAGTAATGCGCTCAAAGATATACATACCCGATAAGGTCTGTAGGCTCAGATATGACGGCAAAAGAAATGAAGTTTTTGACTTGAATGCAGTTTGCTGTGTGATATTTGGACTTGTTCTTAGCAGCGTATCGGCGGTGATGATGATACTTTTTCTACTAACAGTGATAGGCGTGAATTGAATGATTTTAGGCAGTAGGTTAGCTTGCTGCCTTTTTTGTGCTTTAAAATGGCAATAGTGGGTGATTTAAAAGGCTATTTCAACTTCCGTGTTGATAAATGTAAACTTTTTTAGAAAGTATGATATAATATAGTATTGCATTAAATAAAAAAAGAGGGTGTAAAACTTGATCAATCTTGATGATTTTTTGGTATATAGTCAGGTCGCAACATTATACCAAAAGAGAAGCTGCACAGCATATAGCTAAAAAAATATGATGATGACGGATATCTTCACAAGAATAAATAGCATAAACAAAAAATAAGCTGCTACAGAAAAAATCTGTGGCAGCTTATTCTATTCAGAATAGTCCTAATTTTAACCTATCAATATCGGCGCCTGATATCTGTTTGTACGAATCCATACTTATTCAGTCTATGTCACCTTACCCCCTCAATAACACCCTTATCCATTTCATGCACAGTATCGCACAGCACTGAAATGTCCTCCGCCGAATGTGAGCAAATAAGGATAGTCTTGCCCTGCTCTTTGTAGCTGAGCAAATATTCTCTCATTTCCTTAACGCCGTCCTTGTCAAGACCATTGAAAGGCTCGTCAAGAATGAGTATCTTCGGATTTTCCATAATAGCCTGTGCCAGACCAAGCCTCTGCCGCATACCAAGGCTGTATTTACGAACGTGACGCTTTAAGTCAGGGTCAAGCCCTACTTGCTTCATACTGCTGCGTATCTCCTCTTTGCCAATCTTGTTGTTCAGCCCTGCGAGGAGCTTTAAATTTTTGTAGCCTGAATAGTATGGTATAAAGCCAGGTGTTTCAATGATAATTCCCATATCTTTCGGAAAATCAACGTCCTTGCCCACCTGCTTGCCGTCAACGATAATCTCACCGCTCGTGGGCTTGATAAAACCACATATGCACTTCATCAGCATTGTCTTGCCGCTGCCGTTTCTGCCGATAAGTCCGTGTATCTTGCCCTCCTCAAAGGACAAATTTATGTGCTTTAGTATCTCCGTTTTGCCAAGCGTAAGGCATACGTCATTTACATTGATGATATCCATTTTGTCCCCCTAATCCCTAACTTGCTATCTCAGCAACATTGTCGTAATTGAATTTTCTTATGGCGATAAAGCAGAACACCAGCAGTACCGCTATAAATATGGCAAGATAGCTGACCGAAAAACTCATTGACATAACAGGCTCACGGAAATATTTTGTGTAATGCAGCCAAGTTATTGAGTTTGCCATTGGCATTGTCCACATAAGATTTGTCCTTATAGCACTGAACGCCATTCCAAGGGATATCATTCCGCCGCATATGATAAAGCCCATAGTCTTGCGCTTGAACAGCGAAAATACCAGCAGTATCAGCCCTATTATCATCAAATACGCCGCCACGAGCAGATAGCTTTTTACCGCCGCCTCAAATACCGAAAGCTGATTGTAGAGATTTTCTGGAAGCAGCTCAACTCCGAAATCGCCTCGCCTGTCGGGGAACATTTTCACAAAACCCGTGGCAACATTGCTCCAGCCATTGTACCAAAAACCGTCTGAAAGCATTGGAAGTACTGCGCCCAAGAATATCACTGCAAGATAAGATAAAGCCATAAAAATGAGCTTCAAAAGCTGTCCGAACAGCCAGTTCAGCCTGCCCACACGCATTATGTAGAAAACTGTGTTGGTGTCTATCTTGGGGAAATCTGCTATAAGTGTGAGGAAAACCAGCGGTATGATAAGAAGTATCGCACCTGAATTAGCTATGGCGATAAAAGGCTCAAGGATATTCAGCGGCTCGCCCATAAGCTCTGCGTTTGATTTAAGAGGCTCGATAGCAAAGCTGTAAATGAAGATAAGAAGCACTCCTAGGATTATCATTCGTGCGTCGCATATCCACTTTATGAACTCCGCCCTTGCACAGAAAAAACTTTGTTTAAGGCTGAAATTTTTCATCATAGCTGACCTACACCCCCTTGTCCTTGCGCAAATTCATCACGATAATAAATCCCAGCAGGGTAACGATCGCCCCCGAACAGTTCACCGCAGTTATCCACTTTGCACTTCTGTCAAAGCTTTGTATATACAGAAAATTCGTCACAGAGCTTGGATAAAAGGCATTCGCTCTATCAAAATCAAAGTTATCGTTGAAAAGATTTGCGTCTATTATCCTATTGAGCATTGTTGTGAGGACATAGTTGAGCATAAAGGGCAGGCAGGTTATGATATACGGATTTTTGCAAAATGAGCTTAGGAAAAACGCAGGCAGTGTGGAAACTGCACCATATGCGAAAGCTACTGCAAGCATTTTGATTATGGTTTTACCTGTGCTGTCTTGCATTATGTATTGAAGCTGGTCGGCTGATACGTCAAACTCCGAAAGTGGTTGAAAAAGCACTGCACAGGCTATGCCGTAAACAGCTATACCGAGCATAACGGCAAATCCGCCTGAGATAAGTGCGGATATAAATTTTGAAAGATAATATCTTAGCTTGCCTGTGCGAGATATGGTGAAACGCATCAGTCCGTTATTTCGCTCTGCACAGAAAGACACCATGAATGGGAATGCCACGACAATAGGCAAAAACATTGTGATATATCCCGAAAGTCCGTTTCTGAAAACCAGCACAGAGGACAGCATTGGGTCGGTGCGGAGGATATTTTTATCGAGAGTGAAAAGTGACTCGAACACCGAATATGATTTATCGGTGGCAAGGTCTGTATAGGCTGATGAGGTGAAAGCAAGCACTGTTGTCAGCAGCACCGCCCCTGCAAAGCCTATGTTTATTATGCTTTTGTTCAGGTCACATTTTATTGCGTTTAGAAGTTTTAGTTTCATTTCTCTATATCTCCGATCTCAGTGTAGATAAACCTACCAAGATTATTGCTGTCAGCTTTGGCGTAGGCGAGATTTCCAAACTCATGCCCTGAGGGGTCATACTCCGCAGGGTCGGTGCAGATAACGGCGTAATCAAAACTCTCCGACTTTCCGCTATCGAAAAGGTCTGTGGAGCAGTCAAGTATCACCATGACTTCAAGCCCCTCACTAAGCTCACCGTCGCAATAATATGTAGGCACTGTGCATACTGTCTTTTTGTCTGTGAGCTTAATTTCGGCCGTGTTGTCGCCTATGGTCTGTACTGTGCCGAAAAAGTTGGGGTAGTCACTGGTCGTGAGCGGCTCATACGTCTTTGAGCCGTCATCATTTACCGCAACAAGTAAGTTGATATCCTCAATAATAAACTTGCCGTCGGTAAAAAGATAGCCGCCGAACATAACATCATCAGCACTTTCGGGATATTTTCCTTTCTGCCACTCCTCAAGATCGTTGAAATCCGCCGTGATAGTTCTATTCGCATTGCTGAGCTCATAGACCGAGCCGCTTTTATGGCGAAGCTTGTAGTCATAATTCTCCGCAGGCACGTCCGCCTTGATATCCTCATACATTCCCGAAGCGTATTTCTCGCCGTTAGGACTTACAACATCACAACTATAAATTTTTGTTATGCCCTCGTCCGTAACTATCTCCGCAGAAATGACCTCGCCGATATCGTTGTTTATTATTGCTTGGGATAAGCTTTTCCCATTCACATATTTTTCATCATGTTCAAAAAGCTCGCTGTCCATTGCAAGCGTGTATTCCTTGCCGTCATAAACAAAGGTGAGCTGTCCGTTATCGTAAGCCACAGCCTCAGCCTGCAAAGTCACCCTGCTTTCCAAAAGGCTGCCAGCCCTGCTTTCCTCAGCCGATACCACCTCCGCAGATGAACTATTCTCGCTATTATTTTGACTATTTCCACAAGCCGTAAGACAGATCATTCCGCCTATCACAGCAATACAAAAAATCCGCTTTGTGATCGTATTTATATTAGTGTTTGTTTTCATAATACTGTCCTTTCGGTTTTTATTGATTTATTAATGTAGATATGGTATAATGGAGAAAATATTTTGAGCTTTTCTGCTCGACAAATCGAAATTTGTTGATTTTGCGAATTTCGATTTTATATACTATGTGAGGTAATCAAAACATGACAAATAAAGAGATACTTGATATTGCAATGCAGCAATCTGCCTACGATACTAATGCGAAAGCATCTGATTTTCTTTTGGACACAAATGTATTTGTAAAGTCTGAGATTGGGCCATTGGCAAGGAAATATTATAAAGAACCTATTGTCTGTAATTTGGTTTCATATGGTAATAATATAGTTGCGTCTGTAAAAGGTGAATATAGAGAAATTGTTGAAAGCTACCTAAGCAAATATAAGTTTTATCATTGTTTTGAAACTCCTAATATGCATTGGCTAGATGAACGGATGAAAGAAAACGGATACCGTGTTTGTTTTATGGCAGAGTATTTTTTACCGGATGTTAATGCCTTGAAGAGAAGAGAATGTAACTATCCTCTTAAGGTGTTGGAACAAAAGGATTTTGCAAATTTATATCTTCCAATCTGGGGCAATGCACTTTGTGAAGATAGAAAGCAACTAGATGTTCTTGGGGTTGGTGCTTATGATAATGGAAAACTGATTGGGCTTGCAGCCTGTTCTGCGGATTGCGATGATATGTGGCAAATTGGAGTTGATGTTTTGCCAGAGTATCGCAGGCAGGGGATTGCTTCTTCATTAACCAGTAATTTGGCAATAGAGATAATGGATAGAGGAAAGGTGCCGTTTTATTGTTGTGCCTGGTCGAATCTTAAATCTGTTAAAAATGCATTACGAAGTGGTTTTGTGCCGGGGTGGGTGGAGATGACCGTAAAAGCTGCAAGCTTAGTTGAGAATATGAATAAATAACAACTTCCAGCTTATCGCTACACTTATTTTTCACAGCACTCAAACGAATGCTGTGATTTTTTTATGCCAGATTTTCTCCTTCAAAAAAGCTACGCTCTATGAAACTACGAAATATCAACAAAGACCTCGCCGCTGAGAGCATTCACCTTGATATATTCCTTTGCACCCTCGCCGCCATTTATCTCGAAACACCACATAGGCTCAAAGGTTTTTGGTGTCTTGTTGTATTCCTCCGCCAGCTGTTCAGCCTTAGCAACATTGTCCTCTTCGGTCATATCCAATGCAGGCTGATTTGCAAGACAGCAGTACATAAGCTCAACATTTGAAAACTCATAATATGACCCTTTTGCAAGCTCCGTCTCAAGAATTTTCACCGCCTCATCAAATGGTATCATCTTAGTTTTCTCCGTCTTATCAAGTATGTTAAGGGGTGCATTGGCATTGATAAAATCAAATTTGCCGTCCTCCCCAATAGAGCCTGTCACCTGCAAAAACGTCCAGTAACTCATATTATTCTCGTTGTCTGCCCGACTATATGCAGAGGGCGAATACTGAAAAGGCACATTTTCATAGTCAAGACTTGCCGTAAAATCAATTCTGCCCACAGTGTCATTCACCGAAAACTCTTTGGTATTGATCGTAAAATCCTTATAAAAATCAGCAATATAATTGTTTAATCCACTGTCGATATCAGTCACATCAATGGCTTTGCCACCCAAATTAATGCCGCCCTCGTCAAGCCCCACAACATAAGTCTGTCCGCTGCTGTTTTCTTGAAACTCATAGTCAGCGGAATAAAGTGCAATATCCATACCCCAGTATGCAGATGTGTTTATTCCAGCTTGATAAACTATTCCGCCATTGTCAGTTGAAAGTGCACTTTCGTCGAAATCGTCGCCATAAAAAGTCTTGAATAACTTTTCAGCATTGGTCATATCATCATTTTTCAAAGTATTGCAGGACAAAGAATATACCTTATTAAAGTCCACTTTGCTTATCTTTTCTGGCAGCTTAAAACTGCCGTGATCGCTGCCAAGCAACTTATTACAGCCGTCATAAGCCTGTTCCACAGGCTCAAGCCTTGCATCATCTGTACTGTGGTTATTGGATTTGTTGTCCTGAGAGGAACAACCAAAAAGGAAAAGAAAAAGCAGAGATATAACAACGCCATAATTTTTTTTCATTATTTCACGACCTTTACTAATATTATGAGCGACTATCGGCTGATAAATTTCAGACAATATGTCGCTCATATGTTATTTTAAGTGCATATATTAATAACCAGAAGTACTTCCAGAAGCAGATGTTGCTTTTGAGGCATTTTTAGTTATAGAAACAACGTTTTTAGCATTCATGCCAACTGTTATCTGATACCACGAGCCTGTAGTCTTCTGTGTACCCGTAGATGTTGTGATCAAATTCCAAGTGTTGTTTTTCCAAACATAACCCTTGGTCGTAACTGTAGTATTTTTACTTGCAGTCAATTTGGTATATGTAGTGTATTTACCAGATTGTGTTGTTTTAAAATTAAGTGTTTTGGAAGTCACGTTATCGCTTGAAGGTGCTCCCGGCGTGTTGCGAAGACTAAATGCTTTACTATCTGCCGCACTAGCCCCAATAGCCATAGAACTCATCATCATAACAGCAGCACCCATAGCTGCGATTCTCTTAACGATATTTTTCATATTAAACGTTTTTTCATAATATAGGTGTGATTTTCTTCAAGTTTTGTTGCAGAGTATTTTAACTTCATCATATCACACAATTATTGCAACGGGTAATTGTGCATGATAAATATTTACATCTTCATTGGACTTATCACATTTTTTCAATAAACTTTTTTTCTATGTACACATTATTTTAACACATATAACACCAAAAATCACTATGTTCTGCATATTTCTCTCATATGCACAAGATTATTGTATAGTTGCACAAATATTGCGTTCTAAATTATCTCATTTTACATAAGTTGATTGTGAAATGTTTGTTAACATCAACGCGGAAGTTGAAATAGCCATTTAAAATAATGTAGGTTTGTCAATCATATTGGACACTATTATTAAGAAATTCGAT
>NZ_QTVE01000027.1:0-19754 GCF_003460465.1 Ruminococcus sp. AF37-20
ACTTTGATTGTTTTGTATGTGTCAAGTTTTATTATACAGGATTAAACGGTGTGCTATACGGGAACGGAAATATTCTTGGGTACGACCGAGTCGGCTCAACCTATGTGATCAATCCGGAGCAGGCGGAAACGGTGACGATAATATATGATTACTATCTGCACGGCTACGGAATAAAGAAGATCGTCAACGAGCTATATCGCCTTGAACGCAGGGACTCATCGGGTAACGTCAAGTGGGACGTCTCAAAGGTAAACAGAATACTGAAGAACGCAACCTACAAGGGCTATATCGGGTACAATAAATCAAGTACCAATAACTATCTGGAGCAAAAGAGGAAAAACAATTATGACACCTCAACCTACGTTTATCACAAGGGTGATTTCGAGCCGATCATCAGCGAAGCACAGTGGGACGAGTGCGCACGGATTATGAAATCACGCTGTCAGGTGCTAAAGAACAGTATGGGTAAGGATAAGAAGTTCGGACATAATCCGTCCGCCGACCCTTGGCTGAACAAACTGAAATGCCATTGCGGTTCGGGATTTAAAAAGTACAAATGGCGGACGAACAAGAAAGACGGCAAGGAGGTTTATGGTTATTCCTGCTATCGTCGCAGTCAGTCGGTCAGTCCACGTTATCTGTCAAATCACGGGATTGAGGCGGATGGTGTGTGCGATATAAAAGGAATTTGTCAATGGAAACTTGAAATGATGGCGGACAAGATTTTTGGCGAGGTGCTTGCGGACAGATATGAGATCATTGAAAGGGTGCTTGACTTGATCAACAAGCACTGCATGGAAGGAACCGATTCGTTGCAGAAAAACGCCTATATTATCAAATCCAAAATTGAAAAACTTGAAGCGAAAACACGCAAGCTGGTTGATATGTATGCCGAGGGAGATATTGAAAAGGACGAATACCGAACGGTCCGAGCTGATTCAGAAAATGAGCTTGAGTGTTTAAAAGCGGAGCTTAAAAGGAACGACACAGCTGATACGGTCAGCGGAAACTGCATAGACACGGATCGTATTCGCAGAACTCTTGATGAGATACTTTCTGCTGACAACGGTCACATCAACGATGAAATTATTAGCAAATTGGTATCGAGAATTACGCCGTTTGACAATACAAATTTTGAATGGATAATCAATCTCGGCGAGGAGAAAAGTGAAAAAATACGTTGTACGCTCACAGGCAGAAAAAACTCTGCTGAGCTTATGATCGGTGACGGCGAAAGCTGTCACTTTACATACTGGTTGATAAATCTACTTGGTTTAAACGGTGAAATTGTCATAAAAGCTCGTGCAGGTGAGCTGCTGCACAGGCTGCTATCGCACAGAAGAAGTAATTCTTGCAAAGTTTAGAATATCTGAATAGATAACAAAAATTTCACCCCGTGTCTTATGATACGGGGTGTTTTTGTGTGCGAATAAAAAATAATAGAGGTCTGACGTTTGAGCCAGACCTCTATTTTGCTATGGACAATCACTTTTTCTTTATTTTTTTGTAGTCACGCTCTTTGAAACCGACCATGCACCGTAATATTTTGTGCCGTTCACTGTCGTGTAGGAACGGACACGAACGTAATATTTCTTGTTGCCGCTAAGTTTGGAAATTGAGGTCTTGTCGGTCTTGTTGTTTGTTATGGTGACTTTCTTTGCGTTTGTAAACTTGGAGTTAGTCGCATACTGTATCTCATAGCCCGTTGCGGAGCCTTTCTGCGCCCAATCCACGAAAAATGCTTTGGATTTAGACGTAAGCTTCTGTATCTCCTGCTTGGCAGGGTTTATGGTAAAGGTCTTTGTGATAATGCCACCATATTTGCCTTTGCCTGTTATCTTGACAATTGCCTTGCCGATTTTTTTGTTGTTTGAGTAGGAAGTTGTGTAATCAGTTCCGTTTTTCAGGGCAGTGCCGTTGTATTTCACAGTAATGTTCTGCGTGATAGCCTTGCCTGTGTATGCCTTGGTGGAAATGCCAGAAACGGAAGCTTTTGTGATATCATATTTTGCGGTCTTTATGCTTTTTATGTCAGACCATGGACCATAATAGGTCTTGCTTCCAACGTTTGTGTATGAACGCACACGGACGTAGTATGTCTTATCGGCTGTCAGACCACTTATTGTCAGTTTATCTGGCTTGTTGGCAGTGAGGTGTTTAGAAGCCGCACCGCTCATGTTTGCGCCGGTGGAATACTGAATGTCATAGCCCGTTGCAGAGCCTTTCTGCGCCCAATCCACAAAGAAGCCTTTGTATCTTGTTTCAAGCTTTTGTATGGTCTGCTTGGCAGGGATAATGTCAAAGCCTGCGGAATAACTGCCGTAGTAGTTGCCCATGCCTGAGATAGTGATGTTAGCGTGACCGATTTTAACATTGTTCGTGACTATCACACGATAGTCGATGTTCTGACGGAGAACTTTGCTTCCGTCCTTAACAGTGACTGTCGGAATAATTGCACTGCCTGTGTACTGTGCAGTGCTTGCATAGGAATAGCCTGATGTTGGAAGCATTTTTGTGGTGACCTTTACAGTGCATACGGCAGACCTTCCGTTAGGCAGGGAGGCTGTTATCTTTGCTGTGCCTTTGCCCGTGGCGGTCACGACACCGTCTTTTACTGTGGCAACGGCTGTGTTGGAACTTTTCCATGTTACTGTCTGAGGGGTGTCTGAGGTCACGCTGGCTTTTAGGGTAATGCTGTCGCCGTATGTGACTTCTTTTGACGTGGAGTCAAGAGTTATCTGTGTATTGTCACTGCTGATAGGATAGCTTTTCAGGTCGGGCAGACTTGAAAGTGTCACGGCATAGTCGCTGTTATAGACCTTTTGCCACATACTTTTCTCGGTATATTTCTCAGAACTTGATATACAAAACTCACCGCTCCATGTGCCGAAATATGACCATGCGGTGTTTGCCGCAAAGGCTTTGTCAAGGTCGAAAAGACAGCCGTTTTCTGTAAGGGCAACTATTTTTCCGCTTGGTGAACAGTCTGTGGCTTCAAGATATTTTGAGCTTTGTGCTGAATAATCTCTTGTGCCTGGGTAGATATCCTCGCCAATTATGTCAACATATTCGTCACCGGGATACCAATTTGCCGCCTGACCATTCCATACCCATATGATATTGTCAAGCTTGTATTCATTCGTGAGCTTGTTATATATTGCCTGCCAAAGCTTTTTGTAGGCTTCCGAGCCGTCTGCACCCCACCAGAACCAACCGCCGCTTGCCTCGTGAAGCGGTCTGAACAGTACCGGAACGTCTGCGTCAGAAAGACGTTTGAGTTGTTTGGCGATCTCGTCAACGTCGCTCATAAGAGTGTTGTAGCCCTCAGGGTCTGAGCCGTTCATTATTTTGGTAAGCGAGAACTTTGAGCGGTCAACGTTTTTGGTGTAAAAACCACCCCACCAACGTGGATTTCCGCCGTCTGTACCTGAGAGAAGATATTTGTCAGGTACGTTCCAATGCCAGCAGAATGTTACTATTCCTCCTGCCCGTGAGAACTCGATAGCCTTTTCGACAGCGTCGGAGGTGTCACCGTTCTGGACACGGCATGGAGTATAGCGCATAAAGTCAAGACCCAACATAGCAGGGGTCTGACCAGTGGCGGACTTTATAGCTTTGAACTCAGTGCCGTTAAGACCACCGTCGCAATACTGTCCTGTTATGACCTTTTTGCCGTAAACGTCTTTCATATAGCTGTAAAGGCGCTGTGTGCTTTGTGAAGCGTATGGGTCAACGAGATTTTCAGCAGCAGTGTAGGCATTTGAAGCGCTCATTTTTTCAATGGTTATGTAGTCGAGAGAAAAATATCCCCACGACATTGTTATTTTGACAGTGTTCTGACCCTTTTTGAGATATATACCATTCACTGTGGAGGCTTTATAGGCAGAGCCGTTTGCACTGCTGAAAGTACCTGCATTTGAGCCGTTTACAGAAAGGTTGTTTATCTTATTTGAGCCTTCTCCGCGGCTGTAAAGCTTTATTTTGTAGTATCCGCTTTCGCTGACTGTAACAGTTTGTGACCATGTGCAGCTTGAGTCTGAAAAACGAACCGACCTAGAGCCTGATGCGGAATTGTCTGTTTGGATATAGGCAGAGCCGCCCAAAGTGCCGTTTTCGGCTTCATATTTCAGCGTCTGCTGTGCAAAAACAGAAAGCTGAGCCGAGCCTGTGGTGAGCATTGCCGCACTTAAAAATGCGGCTGCGACCTTTTTGATATTGAACTTCATAGATGTTTTTTCCTTGTTAGATTATTTGCCGGTAAAAGCATAAGTTAATTTTAACATATTTTTTGCGTATTGTAAACAATATATCAAGGCTAATTATAAGATGATTTGTAAACTTTAATTTTGCTTATTTCATCAGCCAAATTTCGCAGACGTATTCGGTCTTGTATGAAATATCACCATTAGGCTTTTGCTGACTCTCACATATATCATATATTGTGCAGCCGAGATATTTGTAATCCAGCCTTTGGGAATAAACTGTAAGGTCGCCTTCTTCATCAGTGAAAAGCTCGTTTGAAAAATTCACCTTTTTGGCATATTCAAATATTTCATCATAGCTTTTGCAGCAGTTTATTACATAGCTTACCCTTATAAATTCACTGTCTGAGGGAAGTCCAACGTCGCTGAGGTTGCTTTTTAGCTTATCCAATGTTATTTCATTGCAAGTATCGATCTCGCCCTCACTTTCCACATAGAGGACAAGTTCTCATTTTTTACGCTCCTTTGATTTGGTTATTTTAATTCTATCACATTTTTTGTAAATTGTAAATATGTTTGAGACGTTTTGCATGATTTTTAAGAATGCTCACTGTCTATGCTGGCTTTTATTTGACATTTCGTCATTCATGTGATATAATCATATTGTGAGCGAGCTATGCGATAGCGTAAACGTTCTAGGTTTATGAGGAAAGTCCGAGCATCATAGAGCAGGATAGCTGATAACGTCAGCCGAGGGTGACCTTAGAGCCAGTGCAACAGAAATATACCGCCAACTTTTGTTGGTAAGGGTGGAAAGGTGGGGTAAAAGCCCACCAGAATGGCGGAGACGTCATTGCTATGTAAACCTTATCCGATGCAACACCAATGGTAGCTTGCAAGTCAATGGCTGCTCGTCAGACTTGGGGCTATAGGTGGCTAGAGCTGTGCGGCGACGTACAGTCCAGATAGATTATCGCACTCGACAAAACTCGGCTTATCGGTTCGGTCACATTTGCTCCGTCAGTTAAACTTTTTTAAGCTTAACTACGGGGCTTGTTTTTTAATAATATATAAATTTGGTCATTTGTTTTGTGCATTATAAATAAATTTCTATAATTCCCCTTGTGATTTTACGGAAAATATGTTATAATGATGCTAGACGTATTTATATAAGCAGAGGAGGGCTGTTTGTATGGAAATACCAGCTAAGACCTATAACGAAAAGTTCGAGAGCTTTTTGAAAATACTTGAAAGCGATGACAGATTTGATAATGTGTGCAAGAATTTTCTCGAAAGTATTTGCTCTGCACTTTATGTCAATGCGGCTACGGTAACAGTTTCAGGTTATGAAAACTCAGAACCTTTGAGTTATGAATTGATCGCTGATACACATAAATATACTGTATTTGCTTTTGATAAAGAATTTAATAGAAATAGATACAATGCAATGAAAAAAGCACTTATGCAAACTGGTATTCACGTTGCGGATAAGGCTCATCCGAATGGAGATGTGGAGGAAATATCCCTGCGTGGTGTGGTGTATCCTTGTTCACTCACTTGTGCTGTCAAGGACACCAATAAGTATGTTGCATATTTCAATCTTTTGTCCTCTGATCCTGAGAGAGTATGGTCACCTGAGGAGATACAGCTAGCCTCACGTCTGACATACATACTTTCTGGAATGCTCCATACTAGGAGAGCGGCTGAACATGCTGAAAGCACTACTCGCACGCTTACTGACGTTATGGATAATATGAATTCCTATGTTCTTGCAGTGGCACAGGACAGTGGTGAGATAGTTTTTGCCAGCAAGAGCTTTGAACAGTATTTGGGGAAACTGGTCGGCAAAAAGGAAAGTGACGTTTTCAGCAAAACTTGGTGTGAGCTTCCTGCTCATAAGGAAGGAATGCTTTTTGGAGGAGATTATTATTCCGAGATCATGAACAAATGGTTCAATGTGTCGGAAAAACTCATAAAATGGCATGACGGCAGAACTATCAGACTTTGCACACTTAATGATATCTCAGAAAAGATAAATTATGAGAGGGTCATCGAAAAGCAGGTCTTTTACGATAATCTCACAGGTCTTCTTAACAGATTAAGTCTTGATAAGAGTATACAGGGCATTATTGAAAGCGATGAGAACAGCACTGTTATGCTCATTGACCTTGATAATTTCAAAAACATAAATGACAGCTATGGTCACAATAATGGTGACCGACTTCTTAAAGAGATAGGTAAATTCTTTGAGGATTTTGCCCAGAAGAATAAAAAGCTGAGCGTTTTTAGATTTGGCAGCGATGAGTTCGTTGTGCTTCTGAGAGATCAGGATCAGACCGAGATCGACGAGATATGCAAGATCATACATGATAAGTTCAACACAGAGTGGCAGATAGCTAACAGCACTTGCTATTGCACTTGTTCAATGGGCGTTGCGAAGTTTCCAAAGCTTGACGATACTGTAAACACGGTTCTTAAAAGGATCGACCTTGCCATTTCATATGCGAAAAAGCAGGGCAAGAATTGCACTATAAATTATAACGAAACTATCGGCAGGATACTTTCAAGGCAGATCGAACTTGAAAGGCTCATGCACAAGGATATCACAAACGGCTTTGCACATTTCACGGCGTACTATCAGCCTATATTCAGCAGCTCTGAAAAGAAGCTTGTGGGCTGTGAAGCGCTTATGAGGTGGAATCCACCTGAGTTCGGTCAGGTTTCCCCTGCCGAATTTATCCCTATGGCGGAAAGACTTGGCTATATCAATCTCTTGGGTGAGAACATGATAAGGATCGCAGGCAGACAGTGCAAAAAGTGGGCTGACGCAGGGCTTGATTTGAGAATGAACATCAATCTGTCTGTAGGTCAGATAATTGAGCCTGATTTCCTTGACAAGATAGACACACTTTTTGACGAAACAGGCGCACCCCCTGAGAAGATATGTTTTGAGGTCACAGAAAGTCTTGCTATCCATGACATGGAAAAGATGAAGGAGCTTTTGAAGCATATAACAGACAAGGGCGTGAAGATAGCACTGGACGATTTCGGAACAGGATATTCTTCGCTTAACTGCATAAAGGAAATGCCGCTGAATACCATTAAAATAGACAAGTCGTTTATTGATGATATTGCAAAAAATCCTGACACTGCGGTGTTTGTTAAAATGATAGTTAATCTTTCTCACGACCTGCATATAGCAGTTTGCGCAGAGGGTGTTGAGGAACAGGTGCAGTTCGATATCCTGAGAGATCTGGAAACTGACGTTATACAAGGCTATTATTTCGGCAGACCTATGCCGTCAGACAAGTTTGAGGAGAAGTTCCTTAGCGAGAAACTCCAGTCAGTAAAATAAGTCGCCAAAAAAAGAAAGTATGACCGTCGGGCGTAATACTCGGCGGTCTTATAAATATGTAAAAATCAAAAATAAAGGGGAAAGCTTATGAGTGATGAGAAAAAAGACGTAAACAGCCAGCAGGAGAATGTGGGCAAAAAGGGCATAAACAAAAAGCTTATTATCGCTTTTGCAGGCATGGGCGCTGTTATAGTGGGGCTTGTTATTGCACTGATACTGGTGGCAACATCAGGCAAAAAAGACGTGGACAGCTCAGCTTCAAAGGCGGAGAGCAGTTCTGCGGTGACTTCAGAAACCGATGACACCAGTGAGGAGGACTCTGCGGCTGATGAAAGCGAGGACGAGTCTGATGCTGATGAGGAGGAAAGCTCTCAGGAAAGCAAGGACGATAAAAAGGAAAAGGGCTTTATCATCTCCTATTCAGGGGACAACAGTTGGCAGGACGGCGACAAGGTCATGACGGGCATGGAGATAGGCATTGAGAACAACTCCGATGAAGCCCTCAAGGAGTGGACGCTGGAGCTTGAAATTGACCAGCTCAAAAGCTGTGACGGCTGGAACGGCAACTTTAAGGTCAAGGGCAACAAACTCACGGTCACGAATGTTGATTACAATGGCGAGATCGCAAAGGGCGGTTCGACCTCTATCGGCTGTAATATCGGAACTGGAACAAAGCTCAATGTTAAGTCTGCAAAGCTAAACGGTGTGGAGTGTACTGTTAAAAAGGGCAAGGTATCACAGAATAATAACAATAACAACAATAATCAGAATAATGACAAAAAGGTCACGGAAAAGGACGTTAAAAAGCTTCTAAAGCGTACCTCAAAGGCTAAACAGGGTGACGATTGGCTTCACACAGACGGAAGCAAGATACTTGATAAGGACGGCAAAGAGGTTTGGCTCACGGGCGTGAACTGGTTTGGCTACAACACAGGCACTAACACCTTTGACGGACTTTGGAACAGCGAGCTTGTGTCATCGGTGGAGGCTATTGCAGACCATGGCTTCAATCTTATAAGAGTGCCTATGTCAGCGGAGCTTATCAACCAGTGGTCAGAGGGCGAATATCCAAAGGCGAACTACAATAACGCGTACAATGAAGAGCTGAACTCTATGAACAGCCTTGAGATATTTGATTATTTTCTCAAGCTTGCGGAGGAAAACGGTCTTAAAGTAATGCCTGATATCCATTCAGCGGAAACCAATGCCAGCGGTCATACTGTAAATCTGTGGTATACTGACAAGGTCACTGTAAAGGACTATTACCATGCTTTGGAGTGGCTTGCCGACAGATATAAGGACAATGACACTATCGTTGCATTTGACCTGAAAAACGAGCCTCACGGCAAGCCTAACGAGGGTGACGCTGCGGCAATATGGAATGATTCAAAGGACGCAAACAACTGGAAGTATGTGGCTGAAACGGCAGCGAGCAAGGTGCTTGCGAAAAATCCTAATGTGCTTATAATGGTCGAGGGTATCGAAATATACCCTAAGAACATCAAGAAAAACGGGGATTATTCCTCCACCAACAGTGATGATTACTATTTCAACTGGTGGGGCGGAAATCTCAGGGGCGTAAAGGACTATCCTATCGACCTTGGCAAATATCAGAATAAGCTTGTTTACTCGCCGCACGACTATGGTCCGACAGTTTATCAGCAGCCTTGGTTCGAGGGGGATTACACATACAAGAGCCTTATGAAAGATTGCTGGAAAGACAACTGGTTCTACATTCAGGAGCAGGATATCGCACCGCTTCTTATAGGCGAGTGGGGCGGCTTTATGACAGAGCCTAACCTAACTTGGATGACCTACATGAGAAAGCTAATAAAGGACAATCATGTAAATCACACTTTCTGGTGCTTCAATGCAAACTCAGGTGACACGGGCGGACTTGTAAAAGACGATTTTGTTACATGGGACGAGGAAAAGTATGATTTTGTAAAGGAAGTTCTTTGGCAGGAGGGAGGCAAGTTCGTTGGACTTGACCACGCTATCCCGCTTGGAGATAATGGTATAACTTTGAAAAAGGCAAAGGGTCTTTGATATCACATATAAAAATAGCGGACGAAGTTTTCGGGCTTCGTCCGCTTTTGTATTGTATTTTTATCGCTGGTCGCCCATAAAGAACAGAGCGAGAGTTCCAGGCCCTGAGTGTGAGCCTATAACAGCACCTGTGTAGCAGATATGCACAGTGGTCTTCTTCCCAAGCTTTTTTCGCATAAGGTCGGCTGCATATTCAGCGTCTGAAAGGCAGTCGCCATGGCAGACGGCTACTGTGGAATTATCCCAATTTCCCATGCGTTCGCACATCATATCCACAAGCTTTTCAATGGATTGCTTCCTGCCTCGTATCTTTCCAACTGGGATAAGATGTCCCTCGTTGTCAACGTGGAGAAGCGGTTTAATGCCAAGAATAGAGCCTGCTATGGCGGCAGTCTTTGATACTCTGCCTCCTCGGTGGAGATATTTCAGGTCATCAACTGTGAAAACATGGCATAGGTGAAGCCTGTTGTCAGTGATCCACTGGGCAAGCTCGTCAATGGAAAGACCCTGCTTTTTCTTTTCGTCAGCCTTTATGAGCAAAAGACCTTCGCCTGTTGAAGCACAGAGGGAGTCTATGCAGATTATCTTGCCTTCTGGGTATTTTTCCATTACGCTATCTCTTGCAATGCAGGAAGTGTTGAAGCTTCCGCTAAGACCTGATGAAAATCCAAGATAAAGCACGTCATAGCCTGCGGCAAGTTCCTTTTCAAAAGCCTGTTCATAGTCGGAGATCCCTATTTGCGATGTTTTTGTTACTGCGCCGTTTCGCATTTGGGAATAAAATTCAGGCAGCGTCATGTCATTCTTGCTCTTTACAACACCGTTTACTTCAAAAGATAAGTCCAGAAGCGTCACGTCCATATTTTTTAATATATCCTCCGACAGATCGCAGGTGGAGTCGGAATATAGCTTGTATTTTCTGTCAGACATTTTTATCCTCCTTTTGCCGTTTGGGCAACAATATATAAAAATATTATAACATATGGGCGGGCTTTTGTAAAATATCCCTCAATTATACTTTGTAAAATTTCTATGAACACAATTGTCTGCGGTGCTGTGCGACAGTTAAGGTGTTTTCAGATACGCAAACAGAAAAGTCACGGCAGGCGGAGGAGATAAGCATATCGCTTATGCGATTTTCTATGAGGGCGGTAATTATGTGGCGTATCTCTCTTGCAGAGCCGCTTTTTGAAAGTGCCTGCTTTGCGATAAAAGGGTATACCTCTGGCTGACAGGCGAGTGTACAGCCAAGTTCGGAGAGCCTTTTTTCAAGAGCGGATATTTCAAGGCGTGTAATGTTTTCCATATCGGAAAGGGTAAGGTCGTTAAAAACAATCACCTCATCTATCCTGCCTAAAAGCTCGGGAGACATAAAGTTTTTAAGCTCTGAGAGCATGGCTTTTTTCTTGGCTTCGCCATTTGACTTGCTGTTTGAAAAGCCCACGGTCTTGGTTTCGGCAAGCTTTTTCACGCCGATATTCGAGGTCATTATTATAAGGACATTGGAGAAAGAAACTGTCCTGCCAGCAGAGTCGGTAAGACAGCCGTCCTCTAGTATCTGCAAAAGCAGATTGTAGATGTCAGGGTGAGCCTTTTCTATTTCGTCAAGAAGAAGCACACAGTAGGGCTTGCGGCGAATTTGTTCGGTAAGCCTGCCACCCTCGTCAAAGCCTACATATCCAGGGGGCGAGCCTATGAGCTTTGAAACGCTGTGGCGTTCCATGTATTCTGACATATCAAGCTTTACAATGGCGTTATCTCTGCCAAAAAGCGTTTTGGCAAGATCTTTTGCAAGCTGGCTCTTGCCCACTCCCGTTGACCCTAAGAAAATAAAACTTCCCATGGGGCGGTCGCTGCCCTTTAGTCCTGCACGACAGCGGCGGACGGCAGAGCAGAGTGACTTTATAGCCGTCTGCTGTCCCACAATGCTTTCGCTTAGCTTATCTTCAAGCCCTGTGAGCCTTGCGGCTTCGTCCTGTCCGATATCGGCGCAGTTTATGCCTGTGAGCGATGAAATAACGCTGTCAATGTGTCTTTTTTCAAGTGGTATGCGCTTTGGGCGGCACTCTGTTATGGCGGTGAGATATTCGTCACGGGTGAGCTTGCCTTTCACATAATCGTTGAAAGCGTCTGATATTTTCTCGCCAGAATTATTTTCACTTTGCTCTATGACCGCACAGGCACAGGCTTCGTCAAGAATATCAATTGCTTTGTCAGGAAAAAATCTGTCGGTGACATACCTTGCGGCAAGCTTAACTGCATATGGTATAAGGTCAGGGGAGATGTCAACGCTGTGGTGTTGTTCATATTTGTCTATAAGACCGCTGAGGATACGGCAGGTCTGGCTTAGATCAGGCTCATCTATCTTCACTTTCTGAAAGCGTCGCTCCATAGCTGAGTCTTTTTCAATATTTTTGCGGTATTCCTCAAAAGTCGTTGCGCCTATGAGCTGTAGACCGCCCCTTGCAAGCTGTGGTTTCAGGATATTTGCAGCGTCTATTGCACCCTCTGCCGCTCCTGCACCCATTATGTTGTGAAGCTCATCAATGAAAAGTATCACATTTCCAGTCTTTGCGGCTTCGTCCATACAGCTTTTCAATCGCTCCTCAAAGTCCCCGCGATATTTTGCGCCTGCAAGGAGGGCAGTCATATCAAGGGAGAAGATCCGCTTCGAGGACAACGCAGACGGCACTTCTCCAAGCATGATCTTTCTCGCAAGCCCCTCCACAACAGCGGTCTTTCCCACACCTGCTTCACCTACAAGGCAGGGATTGTTCTTTGTGCGGCGGCAGAGTATCTCCATGATACGTTCTGTTTCAGCTTCTCTGCCTATGCAGGGGTCAAATTTTTCGCACTCGCTTTTGCGTGTAAGTTCTCTGCCGTAGCGTTCAAGGGTCTTTAGCTTGGGATAATTTCTGTCTGAAAAAATATTAGGCTCGTTGCCTGACAATGAGCAATCGTTGTACATCTTGTTGCAGTTCACCCCTAACTGCTGCAATATCTCAAAGGCACAGCAATCGCTGCGGCGGAGTATCATAGCAAGAATGTATTCCGTTCCTGCGATACCGCCACCCATGCTCTCGCACAGCCTTTTTGCGCCTTTTAAAACAGCGGCAGCGTTAGGAGTGATGTCATTTTTCGTAAGACGGCATGGCGTGCCTCTGCCTATGATGTATTCTATTTGCTCCTCTATCCTTTGAGCCGTGACCTCGTGGCGCAGAAGCACTGCACAGGCTGTGGAGTCCTCCTCATAGGCGGCAGAGAGCAGGATATGCTCAGTGCCGATATAAGTATGCCCCCAGCTTCCTGCCAGAGTGACGGCATTTTTCACAAGCTCTCTTGCCCTTGGTGTAAAGCTGTCGCTATCAAAAAACTGTTCGTTCATAAAATTCACCCCTTAAAATGTTTAAGACAAAGCTTTGTCTTAGCTACATTCTTGACAGTTTTGCGTCTTGTTATTCTCGCATTTTTATCGCTTTTATATTCTTATGCACAGGACAAATTCTCCTTGCAGATTTTTTTGTAACACATTTTTCTCTGCGTCATAAACTGTAATATAAAGCAACGGAGCAAAGCTTCAGCTTTATAAATCTTAATAAAAAAGGAGATTTCATTTATGAACGGTTGTGGATTTGGCGGTTGTTGGTGGATCATTATCCTTATTCTCATATTCTGCTGTGGCTGCGGCGGCTGCGGAAATGGCTGTGGCGGTTGCGGAAACGGCTGCGGTGGTTGTGGCTGCGACAATGGTTGCGGCGGCTGCGGATGCTGATCTGACGGCAAATAAAAGACGGCGGAGCATTACGCTTCGCCGCTTTTTTTATTTATATTCTTTTTCCAAACGCTTTTCAAGGCGTTTCACAATAGTTTTCAGTGCTTTTATGCGGGCGTATTTTTTATCGTTGCCCTCAAGTATCGTCCATGGTGCTATATCTGTGGAGGTAAGTGTTATCATGCGGTCAACATATTTCTCATAGGTGTCCCACTTTTCACGGTTGCGCCAATCCTCATCGGTTATCTTCCAACGCTTTTCAGGCGTGTTCTCACGCTCGTTAAAACGGCGGAGCTGTTCGTCTTTATCAACATTCACCCAGAATTTTATTATCTCTGCGCCCCAATCATGAAGCTGGCTTTCAAACTCGTTTATCTCACGATAAGCCATGTTCACACGTTCTTCGGGGGTGAGCTTTTCGATAGGCTCGACCATTACTCTGCCATACCATGTGCGGTCAAAGATAGTAAAGTGACCATTCTTTTCAAGACGTGTCCAGAAACGCCATAGATAGTGCCTTGCAAGCTCTGAGGGTTCGGGTGCAGCGATAGGGTGAACTTCATAGCCCCTTGGATCAAGGGCAGCCGCAATACGCTTGATATTTCCGCCTTTTCCTGCTGCATCCCAGCCTTCATAGCATATTATAACAGGTATCTTCTTCTGATAGCAGAGATTTTGCAGATTGAAAAGCTTGTCCTGATATTTTTTCAGCTTTTTCTCATATTCCGCTTCGTCAAGGGACTTGTTCATATCCACTTCTGCAAGAGCAGGCATTTCAATAATCTTATACTCAGGATAATTGTATCCGCAGGTGTCGAACTGTGGTTCAGGAATATAATGTTCGCCCTTCTCCTTGGCGGAAACTGCAGTGCTTACTGCCTTTGTGACCGCTGTCAGCATTTCAAGCTCAGCAGAGGCACGTTCATTTGCCCCAACGCAAGTCCACGGAGCAAATGCCGTGTTTGTGCTTTCAAGCATTTTGTCATATCTGCGGAAAAATTTATCGTATTTTTCCATGTTCTTTATATCGTGGCTTTCCACACGCCAGCTTGTAACAGAGGAGCCCTCCAGCTTTTCGATACGCTTTTTCTGCTCGTCTTCGGTAATGTGCAGGAAAAATTTCACGATAACATATCCGTCATCTGTAAGCTGCCTTTCAAAGGTGCAGATATCTTCAAGACGTGTGTCCCTTGTGTCCTTGTCTATCTCGCCGTACATACAGGCGTTCACAGTGTCACGATACCAGCTTCGGTCAAGGATAAGAAACTCGCCCTTTTTCGGCAGGCTTTGCCAATAACGCCACAGCCATGGCATACGCTTTTCCTGCTCGTTTGGCGCACGAAATGACACCACCTTGTAAAAACGTGGGTCAAGAGAGCGTATGAGCTTTGCTATCATCGAGCCTTTTCCTGCGGCAGACCAGCCGTCAAATGTGATTATAACAGGCATTCCTGCGGTCTTTATTTTGTTTTCAAGCAGGGTGAGCTGTTCTCTCAGCCCTTTTAGCTGTTCGGATATCTCTGATTTTTCTGTGTTTTTCTGTATGATCTTTTCAAGCATTGCTATCTCTCCTCTTTTCACTAAATTGTTATTATCACAACTTAATTTATTTGATTTATGTATATTATACACATTTTATTTTTATTTGTATATAGACATTTTTCATGAAAATGCTATCTCTTTTTTGTTAATACGGAGTTAATATTATTGGTTTATACTAATATGATATAAAATATCTCGCAAAGGACGGCAGTGATATGTCAAAAAAAGACGAAAAGGACATTAATATATCAAAGCTCGACAAAAGTCTGGAGGGTCAGGGTCTGTTGGAGGACGCTGATGACGCAGAGTATGAGCGCACGCTGGCTCAGCAAAGGCGTGAGGCTGAGGAGCGTGAAAGGCAGGTTTTAGAGCAGGCGGAAGCTGAAAGACGTGAGCGTGAACGTCAGGAAGAAAAGGAACGTGAACGCAGGCTTGCTCAGGAGCGTATCGAGCTTATGAAGCTCAAAAGCGGAGTTATCGATGAAAGCGAGTCTTCCATAAAGGAAGAGCATGACCAGATAAGAGAGCTTCACGGCTTTGAAAAGGTGCAGAATTTCTTTTATCACAACAAGGTGTGGATAATCTTTGCAATATTTATCATAGCGGTGGCGGCATTTATTTTTATTGACGCTGCAAGGCGTGAAAAGGCTGACCTGACAGTGCTTATGATCGCAAACAACGGCTTGGAAACACGTCAGGAGGAACTGGAGGAGTTCTTTGAAAAATACACGGACGATCTTGACGGCAATGGTTATGTCCATGTTGAGGTCATTATGATTCCGCTAAATTCTCACAGCGACGATTATCAGCAGCAGAACGTGAACAGCACTAAGTTCTTGGCACAGCTTCAGGGGGGCGAGTCTATACTTGTTATAACAGACTCAAACACTGACGAGGAGTTCAAGTCAATAATGACTCCTGATTTGCCAAAGGAAATTCCGAACAACAAGTATGTTGACGATATGGGCATGAGCTGGAATATGGAGGTCATGGCAAAGGAGCTTAACTTCGAGAATATGCCGAATGATATCCACCTTTCAATGAGAACGCCAGTTAAGACTTTGGGCGACTCTAAGGAAACTATGCAGGAGAATTATGATAAGGCGTTCAAAGTTTTCAAACGCATAGTTGACGATATGACTGAGAAAGCCGTAGAGGCAGGAGATAAGGGCCTTACAACTGAGCCTGTTCACTATGATGACAGCAGTTTGGAAAGCTCTGATAGCACAGAAAGCTCAGAAAACAAGTGACGGATATTTGGCTGTAGGGGACGGCGTCCTCGACGTCCCGTATGACAAAGTAAAGAATAGCGGACAACCACTTTCCCGTGGCTGTCCGCTTTGTATTTGTATCAGTATTGATAATTGTAATTTGTGTTGTCCTGATAATAGCCGTCTGTGTAGCCGTCAGACTGATTTGACTGGGTGTCGGAACTGTTCAGGCTTGAACAGTTCTGATCTTCGGCATATTTGTAATCAGAGGTGACACCAAGATATTCTTCAAGGCAAAGTCCGCTCTTTGTTACCGCCTGGGCTTTTTCCTTGCCAAGATAGCGAATATGCCACGGCTCATACACATATCCTGTTTTGTCCTCTTTTCCCTCAGGGTAGCGGATAATAAAGCCGTACTCTGCACAATGCTCGGCGAGCCAGTTGGCTTCAGGAGTGCCTGCAAAGCTGTCCTCGGTGGTATTCACATCAAAGGTCAGACCTGTCTGATGTTCCGAATGTCCCGGACGGGAAGATACCTCGTCTGCGGCTTCTGTGCCACGCTCTGCGGCATAGGAGTTATAAAGAGATTCCTGATCCTGATATGAACGATAGCTTGAATTTACAAAGAGTGTTATGCCGTCCTGAGCCGCTGCAGCTGCCATTTCGTCAAAGGCGTTCTGTGCAATTGTGCTTACGCCCGGAGCATAATCTGATGGCAGGGAGTAGGTCTTGTTTACGATAAGAATGCCGTCAACAAAGGTCATGCCGTTTGACTGCTCTATCTTATGCTTTGTTTCTTCTGCTTTGCTGTTGTCGGAGGTTTTCTTTTTGGTGGTGTTTTTTGCTTCCGCCTGCTTTGTGCTTTCGGTCTGTGATGATGAATCAGCAGCAGGCTTGTTGTCTGACTTTCCACCGCAGGCTTTCACTATCACAAAAATTATCACCAAAAGAATTGCTATGGCAATGATACGGTTTTTCATAACACGCCTGTGTTCTCTTGCACGCCTTTCGGCACGTCGTTTTTCCATTTCAATGCGCATTCTTTCGTATTCTTCGTCAGAGTAGTCATAGTTGTTATATGGCTGTTTGTCTGTGTTTTCAGTCGTGTTGCTGTTATTTATATGTTCGTCCATAGCTATCCTCTTTTTTTGCAGATTATTTCACACTTTTGTGTAAGTATTATACCATACTTTGACGCAGTTTTCAAGTCGGATATTGTCGTCTTATTTCATAACATAAACATAGCATTGATATAGCGGCATAGATTCGTATTCATCATTATCCGGGTCATTCCACATATGGTCTTTTCTTTCCTGAACTATATCATCATGGAAAAAGCAAACACCAAGATATGTGTAATCTTCCAAGCCGTTGATCAGATTGTCACCGTAAGAGAAACCGAAGCTTGCATTATTTTTTAACCAAGTAAAAAGCTCTGTGTATGCCTCGTCATAGTCTGAAACACAGCTGTTGTTTGCTGTGAATTGTCGTATTTTGCTGTTGTTAGGCAGACCGACCTCAGAGAGATGTTCGTATACGTTGCCAATGCCTTGGCAGTAGTCGTCCATTTGATACAGGCTCTTTTGCAGACATTCATCAAGCTGTCCGCTTGCACGGAGTGGTTTCAGACCATATTTCTCACGGAGAGGATTTACATAATCAAGCAGGTCAAGGGTCATCTGACTTGCACCATCAGGGGAGTAATATTCAGGCTCGACAGGCTCGTCCTGCTGAGTATCTTCTGTGTTTTCCTGCGGTATATCCTGCTGTATCTCAGGCTCTGTCACAGGCTCAGTCACTTTTTCTGTAGTGGTAGTGGTGGTGACTGCGGCGGCTTTTGACTCTGCTAATGCCGCCCCTTCTGCAATATCTGACGCAAGGGCAGCCTTGTCAGGCTCACGCTTTTTTGTGGTAGTAGTCATGACAGTGGTGACGGGAGGCAGAGTAGTTGTCACAGGTGTATTTGTGGTGACAGTGGCAGCAGATCGAGGTGTGCTTTTTTTCACAGCCGTGGTCTTATCACTATTGTTATTATAAGTATACACCCCGAAAACAGTTGCGGATACTAATGCCACAGCGATTATTGGTGTGGCTATTTTTGCTTTTAAAAACACTTTTTTGGGGGTAGCGAGAACTATTTCTTGCCTCTTGTTTATTTCGCTCATGCAGCCAAAGCAAAAAATGGAATCGTCATGAAGAATTCTTCCGCAATTAGGACATTTTTTCATATTTTCAAATGCCTCCTGACTTTGTCAAGTGCTTTGAACATTTCCTCCGCCGAGCTGTATCTGTCAGACGGATTTATGGAAAGTGACTTTTTGATGATCTTCAACAGCTTTTTGTTTTCGCACATTTTGACTGACGGGTGCTCGCCTGTCAAAAGAACGTTCAGAAGCACTGCCAGAGAATAGAGATCTGTTCTTGCGTCAGATTGCTGCATACCGAATTGTTCAGGTGCGGCAAAGCCTACAGTTCCCAAAGTTTGGGTGTCAGAGCGTTGATTAGATTTGTAAATTTTAGAAATATCAAAATCTATAATCTTGACATTATTGTCGTCACATATTATAATATTATCAGGCTTTATATCACGGTGAACGATGCCGCTGTTGTGAAGAGCATACAATCCCTGGCATATGGAGCAGGTAATGTTCAGGGCGTCGTGTTCTGTTAGTGTTTCGCCGTTTGCATAATCCGTAAGAGTCATGCCGTCGCAGAATTCTTCATAGATAGTATACGCTTCACTGCTTTCGGAGATCTCGTAGATACGGCAAAGATATGGATTATTTATCAATGCGAGCCTTTGGTATACAGAAACGTCAGCAGGCTTATAGATAATGTGCCGCACCATTTTTACACCTGTGTCACTCTCTAAAATGACTTTTTCGTGCTTGCTGTTTTTAAATAGATAGTTTTTGCAGTCGAACATTTTGTCAATCTGTTCTGTTTCAAAATCATATAAGCTTTTTTGTGACATATTTCTCATCTCCAATGTAAAAATGTAAAAAAAATAAATTATTATAGGAAGGAACTGGTGACATGAAAAAAACAACACAGCTTATGGAGGAGCTAAATGGAAGCGATGATATCAACAGTTTTCTAAGCAACAATAAGGATTCTCTTGACAGACAGGATTTTGCAAGTTATCTTTGTGAGCTTCTGAAAAAGAAAAAGATGACAAAGATAGAGGTCATAAGAATATCCCAGCTAAATCAAATATATGGATATCAGATATTTGCAGGAGCAAGACTTCCAAGCAAGGATAAGATAATCGCTATCGCACTTGCTATGAAGCTTGATGTTGATACCGTTCAGCGACTTCTGACACTTGCGGGTGAAGCTCAGCTTTATCCTAAAAACACCCGTGATTGCATACTCATTGATGCAATAAACAAAGGCTATGATGTGGCAAAGCTCAACAAAGTGCTTTTTGAAAATGGTTCACAGTGCCTTAAATAACGATCGTTTCATAAAACAGCTCCGGCTCTTCGGAGCTGCTGCTTTTTTATTATCGTAACAAATATTATATCACATTTTGACAAGGTTTTCAAGAGTTGTCAGGAAATAAAAACACACGCCGTGTAGTGCTACAATAGATATTGGACAAAATTAAGAAAAAAGAAAAG
>NZ_QTVE01000028.1:0-15663 GCF_003460465.1 Ruminococcus sp. AF37-20
AATTCTTGTTCGAATAAAATGTGTCAAGTGATATTGACAAAACCACTTACTGAAGTGTGTAGTTTCCACACTTACAGTTGAATTCTCCTCGTCAAGTATGGTATCCAGCTCAACAAAATTGTCATTTTCTTCATCATACCATAAAAACAGTAGGTTGTCAAACTCAGTATCACCAAGCTTTGACTTGTCGATCACATAAGTAAGCGTAGCCTTATCGAACTTCGAAGTCGTTTTGATCTCAAAAGGCTCACCGATCAAACCCACAACATCAGAACAAAGAATGTCTTTATTCATAATGCTTTCAACAGTTGTTGTTTTTTGAATATTGCCTGTACCCTCCATAGCTATACGGACTTCTGTAACAGCACAATCTTCATTTTCTACTTTATGGACAAACGTCTGCGAACGCTTTTCATCGCCATCTAATATACCATTTCCATTTGTATCCGGGTCAAGCGGATCGTCTTCAAAATAAATCTCATCGCCGTCGTCAAGTCCGTCATCATCCGTATCAACTTTGAGAGGATCAGTTATGTAAGTGTTGATCTCCTCGCCGTCATTAAGTCCGTCGCCGTCCGTATCATCATTATAAGGCTCTGTACCAAGTTCATACTCCTGAAGATTTGTTAATCCGTCTTCATCAAAATCCTCATCACCGTCTGTAATTCCGTTTTCATCTGTATCAATCAAAGTCGGGTCAGTTCCGGTAACAAACACCTCATAATAGTCATCAAGAAGATCACCATCGGTATCTACCAACGTGCTATCACTTCCAAGATACTGCTCAACGCAGTCAGGAAGCTTATCTCCATCGGTATCTTTGAGAAGCTCCCAATTATTCATATCTTCAAAGAAATCAGGTAAGCCATTGTCGTTTTCATCCTTCATATACTGCCATTCATCGACAGGTATATCCAAAGGCTCTGAAACAGTGCCAACCAATTCGCCAGCATTGCCACTATAGTTAGCGTTTACGCTTGGACAGTTGAAAGTTATTGTATCCGCAATAATGACAACATTATTGAGATTCAGATTCTGAGCCATTATCTCAACGTTGCCGAAAGGAGCATATACCAGACCATTAAGATTAACGTTCTGGCTGTCAATCACAATATCTCCATACTTTGAAAAGATGACAGAATTGTTTGTGTTTTTTACCTCGCCGTTAAGGGTAACATCTTCAAAGGCTTTAAGCGCCGTGTTGATATTTATGTTGCCTGTAAGAGTAGCATTACCCTCAACCTCCAGCGGATCATTGATGTTTATGTTTATTTCTTCAAGAGTGTAATCCTGTGAATATTCATCAATATTATTGCCTGAAAAATAGGCTGAATCGATCTTATCAAAGATATATATCATTTCTTTGCCTGCATTCTCAGTTTTCGTACCATTAACGTTCAAATTCCCATTTGAAACTATTGTGCCGTTTGTCGCTATATTTCCGTTCACGCAGAAATTGTTAGCATTAATGGTGATAGCTCCTTCTGTATCAGAAGCGGCAAACATTGTATAGGGATACTTTTCTGCTGCCTCCTCTGCGACTGCGGGCAAACTCGGCAAAAGAGTTGCCGCCATAGCTGCACTCATTACGCCGGAAAGTATTCGTTTAAAGTTTCTTTTAAGGTTCATAGCTTCTCCTCTGTTTCCGCAATACGCCGAATAAACTCCATATATTCGGAATACTGCATATTATCAGTCCGTATTGTAATCGTTCGATATTGGTTCTACGTCAGACAAACCCAAAATTCATATACCTTAGTCCATTGGAATCACCAAGCCTCTCTGCAAAAAAGCATAGAATGTAGATTATTACGAAACTTCCGTACTGTAAACAGTAATAGTTTCGTAGGACGTGCCCTTGTAGACCTTTGCAACTGTTTTAACGCGGTAGGTTCCGCTGCCAATTGGTGAGTACGAGTTAGGATAACTACAGTACCAGCTGTTAAAAGTTTCGCTCCAGTCGGTTATCCTGCGCCAAGACATTCCGTCTTTTACCTGCAAGGTCTGAGTTACAACGATTTTAGTCGTTGTACCCGATATTCCGTAAACGGTACTCTTGCAAGATGCCACACCACCAGAAATACTCAAATTGCTATATGCTTGATTAGTATACAAGTAACAAGGCGAAACAATACCGCCGTTATCAGGTGGAACAGCAGCCAACACCGTAGTTCCTCCCACCGAACAGAAAATCAGGCAAGCCATAAAAACAGGTACAATTTTTTTCATAATATCTCCTCCTACAAAAAAATGAGTGCAAGAGAATTTTTTCCTCTTACACTCTTAATGACAACAAAATATTCGTTTTTGTGAGCTGTTTTTCAAGATTTATTTCGATTTTGTAGACTTGCACAAAGATAATGTATCTTTTTTATTCAAATTGCTTGTGATTTTAAAAATATATTCGCCGTTATCCCATGAAATACAGAAATCATGGTTGGTACTTTGAATAAGATATTCCTGTCCTGATTCATCAGTGTAGTATTCAAGCTCGGAATGTTCGTTATCAAAATTAACCAGATAACTATCATGAACAAATTGCTCGAAAAAGATATATTTATCTCCATAAAAATAAGCGGCGAATATTGTTCCGCTATCCCGGTTATAATCAGATAATTCAAAACCGTCGGGCAGATTTGAGATCGCATATTCTTCTTCAATAGTCGCCGGATAATCTTTTTCAGTATCGCTGTTTACCGAAACGGCAGTGTGATCTTCGAAAATACTCATAAAGAAATCATGAACCGCCTCACGCACCGCTTCAACGCTCAGCGAGGATGCCGATAAAATTATTACAACAGCCGCTATACACGCCGCTCGTCTTCCTCCGGTACATATCAAATTAAAATACGGTTTATTCCTTCTTCGTATAAGTTTGTCCATCTTACGTTCGAACTTTTCTGAGAACTCGGCATTAACATCAAAATTTACAGAGTCAATAAATTCATCAAGCTTAGGTTCAAAAGCCTCGCCTATAGCTCTTGATAATATTGAATAGTTATCCATTATAAATGCCCTCCTTTTCAAGCAGCTTTGCAAGACTATCCTTTGCGTGCTGAAAACGCTGTCGTGACGCCGCATTGGAAATATGCAGTGCTAACGAAATCTCACTGTACCTCATGCCAAGAGTGATTCTCAGGTAAAGAATTTCCTGATCGGTATATGAAAGCCGCTTGATACAATCAACTATATTATCGTAATTTCTGTCACAAAGCGTCTCGTCTGTTAATTCGGGAATATCTTCGCTTAAATTCATAGCTTTAATGTGTTCCTTTTCTTTTTTCAGTAAATTCAAAGACACGTTTCTAACAGTAATGACAATATAATAGTCCAATTTGTGAGATTCTAAATTTTTAATTTTTTGAAAACTTTTTGCGAGACTAAAAAAAGTCTCCGAACAAGCTTCTTCAGCTAACGTTTTATTTTTCAAAATATTAAACGCAATCGCATAAGCCTTAGACCTATTTTGATTATATAAATCCTCAAATGATTTCTTATCGTCTTCGTTATCAATTAAGGTTAAGTATATTGCAAGCATAATGCCCCCCATTTATTTTTGTTTATCATTTTCATACAGCAAAACCAAAAACTCCGCCAACGCCCGTAATTTCGCCTTAAACTCGTCAGATATTTCAACGGATTCCTATGCTGTCCTACCCTCCAAGGCATCCTTAACCGCCCGGTTACACAACCGCCACCATTTCAGCTTACTCCCGTTATGGTATTCCTTGCGAAGAATCTCTGTTGCAGAATTAACAGCCTTGTTTACAGCGTTTCTGGTGATCAGCATATAGTCCGCAATGTCGTTAACGGAGGTCTCTTCATACCCGAATGCACCATATTTTCTGCCGAGAATTTCTCTGTCCCTGGCTGATAAGTTTTCAAACAATTCCTTGAAAAGCTCAAGGCTAACTTCAATGTAAACCTTGTTATCGGGGTGCAGATCGTTAACGACAAGCCCAGGATTTTCAATGTACTCAATTCCGTTCTCTGTTTCCGCCCGTATCATCAGCGTTTCCGTTTTAAAAGAGAATGACAGACAGCTTTGAACGGTTTTCCTGTCCATGCCAAGCTCCTTGGATATATCCGAATTTGACATACCTTCATTATGCAGCTTGCGGCATCTTTGTATTTTTGAGAAATCGGAATGTGAAAGTCCTGCCGGAGAACTGAAATTTTCAATAAACTCCTGCATTGCATATCGAAGTTGGGGAGTAAGATATGTCAGTAGACTGCCCTTTCTTGCGTCATATTTTTTTGCTTTCAGCTTTTCAAAGAACGTCAAACTGCCAACCTGAACAAGGTCTTCAAAGGTATCGCTGAAACGCAAATAATTTTTGTAGTCTTTTGCGACCGCAGCAGCAACGCTCTGTATGAACCCGACATTCTGCTCGTACAGATCATATAAAGCTTGCATATTACCGTCATAATATTTCGATATCAGTTCCTCATTTGTCATTCTTAACCGCCTTTGGTCTGCCTCTCTTCGGAACGTCAAAACCGCATAATTTGTAAAGATTTTCAGACTGCATTTGCTGTTCAAATTCCTCATTGCTGAATTCGGGAGAGGTCATTGCTCTATGGTACAGTTCTTCTGCTTGTCGCAGAAGAACAGATTTTTGTTTTTCATCAATAACTTTTCTCTGATAGCTTCGCATAACCCTGTTAAGACAGCGCCGATATGACTGATATTTCGGATTATCCGCATTTTCTTCCTTAATTCTGACCGTTCTGTAAGCCATCTGATTACAGGTAAACCTCGGATTTTCAGGCGCAGCCTTGTCGCAGTATCTTGTTTTGTAGCCTTTGGTCATAAGAAAGAATCGTCCGCAATGTTCACATCTGCGTATATGATGTCCTGCCATAAGACCTTTTAGAAAATCGACCTTTAAAAAGCTCTGCAATCTATCAACATGGTAGTATTCCGCAATTACATACTCTCCGCAGCCCTCGGTTATCTCTTTGGGGATCATATTCATTTCAAGAAAATCAGCGCTTGTATACGACATATATTCGTTCATGATCGGATTTGCGGTCATCTTGTACGCCATAGGATTTGTAAGAAAGTCATAGTAAGCGGCGGCAAAATTTTCAGGATCAAGCTTTTTTAGATGTGACAGAAAGTCGTTTACAAAGTAATACATAGTTTTATTGAAATTAAATATATCGTCGATCACAGGTTTGTACAAACTTGCAGTCTTGTAATAAAGCTCCCGGGTTTCGTGAGCAATCATTGTATCGTCTATATCAGTAAATCGTTCGAAAAATCCGGCAGCATTCTGAGTATCAAAAACCTGAAATATTTTATGATTTTTCAAAGCCGTATCTATTTCAATCATAATTCCGTTCAGCTTGAGCCAATCTTCTTTCGAGGGCGGTATATATTCAACGGCAATATCCTTTTCAGCATTGATTTCATGGTTCATTATGTATTCCGCCGATTTATACTTGTCATATATCTCTTCGAATTCGGCAGGAGGTATATTCATACATGATGCCGAAAGCTCGCCCAGTAAAAAGTCCCGACCGTTGACCTCGATCATATTCCCTTTGACATAAAAACAAATATCGTTAAACATAATTACACCTCAAGGCTGTCGTTTTTACAGTTTCCAAATTAAGTATATCATATTTTGCCGCAATATGCAACTGAAAATGTCGTGTTGAATAAAAAAATAATGTTATGTGATTTTATTCATTTTCTGAATTTCCGCATATAATAATATCAGAGGGTAAAAAACGCACCGCAGATTTCGTTTTCTGCGGTGCGTTTTTGTTTGCAGAACCGAGGTCAGCGGCTTTGCATATTAAAAGGAGGTCGATAAAATGAAAGAATTAAAAATGTACAGCAGCGAGTATATTATGAATACTCCGATGAAACCGATCGAATATTGTGTTGACGGTTTGATCTCGCAAGGATTGTTTATTCTCGCAGGAGCACCGAAGGTCGGAAAGTCATGGTTAGCGCTTGATATGTGCTTGTCTATAGCAAAAGGAGAAAAGGTGCTTGGAAAAGAAACGTCCTGCGGTCATGTGGTATACCTTAGTTTAGAGGACAGCTTGATACGTCTGCAAAACAGGTTGTACGAACTGACAGACGATCCGTCCGATAATCTTCATTTTGCAATTATGGCGGAATCAATTTCAAATGGTCTGCCTGAACAAATTGAATACTGCAGGAAGCGGTTTGACGATTTGAAAATTGTTGTGATAGATACTTTGCAAAAGGTACGTAACGAATCGGAGTCAAGCTACAGTTCAGATTACAAAGAACTATCCGTTCTAAAAAGTCTTGCGGACAAGCTTGGTATAGCTATAGTTCTGGTTCATCACACACGAAAGTGTTCCGACGGCGATCCGTTCAATATGATTTCAGGCAGTACAGGTTTGAGCGGTTGCGTTGACGGAAGTATGGTTCTGATTGAAAGCAAGCGTGGAAGTCGAAAAGCTAAACTGTATTGCGTAGGTCGTGATATTGAAAATCAAGAGATCAATGTTGTGTTTGAAAGCAGCAGATGGAAAGTGTCTGATGAGATTAAAAATATCGAACCCGACTATTTCCCCTTTGCTGTTCACGACTTTATGGTAACTCAGAAAAAGTTTAAAGGCTCTGCTACTGAACTTGCTGAAAAGTTATCTGCTCTGCTGGACAAAGAAATGTTTTCAAATCGTGTCAAAAAAGATTTAATTCAACACGCTTATGAATTGCTGGATTACGGAGTAACGTTTGAATCCAAACGCAGCAACGGACAGCGAATAATTATTCTGAATTACGATATGAAAAGTGACAGCAGTGACGGCAGAAATCTTATGCCGAAGGAGTGTGAAAACGCTGACCCTGCTGTCACTTGCGGTAACAGTGAAATGCTTGAAAAGCCTTTAAATACGTTGCTTGCGATTGATGAGTACGAAGTTGAGGCAGAAAAATCCGCTGTCACTGTTTGTGATTCTGCCGACCCTGTTGATGACGTTACTGACCCTGCCGCTAATGAAGTTTATGAAATCGAGTTAATGAGCCTTGATGAAGTACTGCATATGTCTGCTAATAAAATAAGAAGTCAGCTTGCGAATAAGGGGATTGAAATTCCGCCGTTTGAAACGCAAAGAAAGGCAACGTAAGCCGATTTGCGTGGCTTGAATTTTTGTCGGGTAAGTCTAGCAGAAACAGCTTAAAAGCCGACACAGGCTATTTGTGAGCCGCTGTGGGCGATATGTGTGAGAGGTTTTAATTCTGATAATAAAAGGCGATTGTCAATCTGCACAAATACCGGATATGCAGAGGTTAAAGTAAGCATAACTAATAATTTGCAAGTTAAAGCGACGGTGTCGCACTCACAGCGGACAGCAAAGCTGACCGCAATATTTTGCCGAAATTACGGAGGTTTTCGGCTCTCAAGTAAAAGGAGTCTTAATTTGCAAAAGTATGAAACGGAGGTGTCGCAGCAAGTAAAAAATCAATAAAAATGCGGAAATATCGCCCTTTGGAGTGTGCACCAAAAGGTAATACCGCAGGAAACGGAGGTAATTATGGCAAAGAAAATAGGAATAAGCTTAGACAATGAAACTTTGGAACTTTGTGATGAGTATGCGGAGAAAACTTCGCACTCACGTTCAGAATTTATAGCCAAGGCGATAAGGGAGTATGTTTCCTCAATTGAAGTCGGCAGGCAGAAGAATATCATCGCAAAAAATCTTGCAGATGAAATCGTGAAAGGTAGCGAGGCAGGGATAACTAAAATCTCAAAAGGCTTGTTCAGATACGCAGTTGAGCTAGAAATTGTGATTATGATACTGTCGGAGCTGGCTGATATTCCTCCGAAAGTTATAGCGGAGTATCGCAAGGAGGCGGTGCGTAACGTTCGCAGGACAAGGGGTAAAGTTAACCTTGACGATTTGATTGCAAGGAACAACCGTGAATTTGCCGAACAAAATATAGCTGAAAATTCTTGCGAATATGGCGAAGGTGATGTTATCGTTAACGCCTATGAGGTTGATGATAACGAATTGTAAAATCGGTGCGTATCAAATTCGCACAAAAAATTTAAAACGAAAGGACTGAACTGATTTGTTTACACGAATTTTCTCAACATTTGTTCCGATATATATCGGAGAGCAGGAGGTATATGGACACAAATATTATAGAAAGAAACGAAAGCTGTTGCTCCGGCAGCATAACGCAAACTGAGGATAAGTATATCAAAAGTCGTTCCGAGATCATTGACGGAATTGTTTACAACATCAACTCGGTGTTTGATATGACCTCAAAATCCACAGCTGAGGACAAGCTGAAATATTTGCTGAGATCCGCCGCTGAAAAATTATCATAAATTTATAGATTATCGCTGGACTTTCAGAATCGATTGTGATATACTATCTGTAATCTCAATCGGTTTGACAGAGTCCGCATAATGGACGGAAAGAGAGGTTAATAATGTCAGACACGAATAAGATAACGGCTTTGTATTGCAGGCTCAGTCACGAGGATGAGCTTGCGGGAGAAAGCAACAGCATTTCAAATCAGAAAGATATACTTCAAAAATATGCCGATGAACATGGATTTTACAACACCGCGTTCTACATTGACGACGGGTACACGGGAGTAGATTTCGAACGTCCTGCATTCAAACGCATGATAGACGATGTGGACAACGGCAGGATCGGCACAATAATTACAAAGGATCTCTCAAGGCTTGGTCGAAATCATCTGCACGTAGGATTATACACAGAGGAATATTTTCCGCGCAGAAATGTCCGCTATATTGCGATCAATAACAATATTGATTCCGATAATCCGGATTCCTCCGCTGTCGATATGGCGGCATTCTACAACATTTTTAACGAATTCCACGTCAAGGATACAAGCAGAAAAATTAAGGCAAGCTGTGTAATAAAATCCGAAAGAGGGCAGAGAGTCGCTTCACGTCCGCCTTACGGTTACATGAAATCTCAGGAGGATCACAACAAAATTCTGCCCAATCCCGAAACAGCGCTGGTCGTAAAATATATTTTTCAACTATGCGCTGATGGCTTGGGTCCGGCTCAGATCGCGCACAGGCTTGAGGAAGAACAGATATACACTCCTGCGATGTACGAGTACAGTCAAACGGGAAATGTTATTTCTAACTTTGATACAAGCTATCCCTACCGCTGGAATCCGACCGCAGTTGCAAATATTTTGGAGGACGTCAGCTATCTCGGACACACTTGTAATTTCAGGTTCGGCAGAGCGTCATACAAAGACCATCGGAAATTAAAGCTGCCCAAAAGCGAGCACAAGCTGATTGAAAATACTCATGAGCCGATAATCGACATTAATATATGGGAGATAGTTCAGCGACTCAGGCAGAGCAAGCGTAGGTTCACAAGGAGCGGAGAGAAAAGTATTTTTGCCGGAATAGTCTTCTGTGCGGACTGCAAACAGAAGTTATATTTTCACAGACACGCAAGAGAGAAGTCTGAAAACTGGAAATTTATCTGTTCTTCGTATCGAAAAAATAGTCGGGAACAATGTACCATGCACGGTATTAAGGAAAGTCATCTCAAGGAAATCGTACTGCATGAAATACGGAATGTGACTGCGTTTGCGAGAGAACGTACAGATGATTTTGCTGAGTATATCAGTCGGGAGTCAAATACTGCTGCTAAAAAAGAGCTGTCCGAAGCTAACAAAAAACTGAAAAAGAGCGAGAAAAGGCTTGCCGAGGTCGGAATAATTTTCAGAAAGCTGTACGAAGATCACGTTCTTGGTACGATTGATGATGATCAGTTCAGAATGCTGTCGCAGGGATACACTGATGAGCAGAATCAGCTTAAAGCGGAAATATCAGACTTGAAGCATACGATGCAGGAGCTTCAATCCCAGACGGCTAACACCGCAAGATTTGCTGCGCTTGCTAAAAAGTACACAGATATTACAGAATTAACTCAGGAAATCTTACACACGTTTGTATCGCGCATCGAGGTTCACGAAAAGCTGAAAGACGATAACGGCAGTATCACGCAGGAAATCGATATTTACTTTACTCATATCGGAATTGTAAAGTAGACAAAAAGAAAACGGAGAGCATTAGTCTGAATAAATCAGATGACTCTCCGTGATACATAAGTTTAGGGTCGTTCCCTATTTGTGCCGCGATAATACGGGCTTTTAAGGGTGAGCATCCATTTAGTCTCACCAATATGGTGCGGATGACGGGACTTGAACCCACATGACCTTGCGATCACTAGCACCTGAGGGTAGCGTAACGACAGTGCGAGATAGCGCCCGATATCCGCCTTTATTTTACTTTACTATTCTCCCGTCACTTATCTCAATAATCCTGTCGCATTGTTCGGCGATTTTGGGATCGTGAGTAACTATCACTACTGTACGTCCCTGTTTATTCAATGATTTGAACAGTGCCATGATCTCCGCAGAGGTTTTGGTATCAAGCGCACCTGTTGGTTCATCGGCGAGTATCATGCTCGGTTCGTTGACTATCGCACGGGCGATTGCAACTCTCTGCTTTTGTCCGCCAGAAAGCTTATTGCAGGGCTTTTTCGCAAGTTCTCCAATGCCAACAGATTTTAATGCAGCAAGAGCCTTTTCTTTTTTATTTTTTATTTTCTGCTTTGAGAAATTGAGTGGAATCATAACATTTTCCAAAGCTGTGAAATCTTCTACAAGAGCAAAATCTTGCATTACCATGCCTATTTTTTCATTACGAATTTTTGCATATTGCTTTTCTGAAAGATTTTTTACCAGAGTTCCGTCAATAGTATATTCGCCTTCCTGATAATTGTCAATGCAAGCAAGAATATGCAAAAGTGTAGATTTTCCTGCTCCGGATTTGCCAATAACAGCCACAAGCTCTCCGTCATTAATCTCGCAGGAAACTCCGTGCAGAGCTTCAAATTCGTTGGATTTTTTAGGATTGTATTTTTTTGTTATGTTTGATATTTTTATCATGATTACCTACCTGTTTTCCTTAATATTCTGAATGATGTCAAGTCTTTTTAAAGTAAAATACGGTATTATCATTGCTGAAATGAATGCAATACATAATAGAATAATTACAGCAACAGCTTCTGATGTTCCAATCGAAAAATAATTACTGAATTTCACTACTGCTTTTGCATGTTCTTTTGAATAAAATGCAGCTAAATCGATATAGCGTTTAATATAACACCAATATGAATAGCTGAATTTTACAATAAATGCTATTAATGTTGAAATTATAACCAATAAACTTATTACTACTGCATTTATACCAATACATTGCTTTCTTGTCATACCGTTAAGGCAATAAATACTATATGTCTTAATTTCTTTTGATACACTTAATGCAGTCATTCCTATAAGAGAAATTATTGCAATTAATGACGCTGTTATCAAGAAAATAATATCGTTCTGAAAATTCTTTTTATCACGGATATATGTGTTTTGATAAGCCTTCTTCAAATCAACACATTCATATTTATTTGATGTTGCAACGGAAAAAAACTCTTTTTTTTCTTCTTGAGTAATATCATCTTTCAGCTTAACGGATTGACCGAATGGTTCTAAAAAAAAGAAGTATTTTTTTGCTTTTTCTTCAAAAAAATCCGGAGAATATTCAGCAAAAATAGTTGCTGAATTAAATTGCAGCATGTTATCTAAGGATAAATAGTTATCTGTTTCAAAAGACCCATGTTCACAAATTTCTTTATAATATGAATAATCAGCCAAACCAACAATTTTTCCTTTTATGGCTCCGTCAACGTCACCCATTGATACGTCAATAACATCGCCGATATTATAATTGCTGCTTGAAAAAGCTACCAGATTAAGATAATCATCTGTTTGTTCTGCATCAGAAAGCCAATTTCCACTTTGCATTTTAAAATTCAAATCATTAATATAATCAGTACTCAATAAAGTTATTAAATCATCAGGGGTATATGTTAGTGTAGAATCATAATAAGCATATATTTTCCCTACATAAGGTAATTTGGATATATCAGGAGGAGCGGAACATTCATCTAAATTTTCTTCTTTAAATATTTTATCATATTTTTTATCCAGCTCTTTATATTTTTTTTCTAATTCTTCCTGTGTAATTTCTTGATTATTCAGTTTGTCCAAATAAGGCTGAAATTCAGCATCAAAAGCGTTTGAAAGTTCACCAGCTCTGTCATCTTTTTCTATACTATAAGAAATATCATATTGAATATAATAACTATCCCCTTCACATATCTTTTTTATAAGATTGCTTGTCACAAAATAACTGCTTATTTTGGTTAAAATCATACTTATTAAAAGTGTTATTACTGCAAATTGAAATAAAATTAAAATAGTCATGAAAGGACGTCTTTTCAACTGTTTAACTGCATACTTAAAAATCATTTTATCACCCTTTCATCTTTTGTTTTATCTGAATAGCATTCTTCTTACAATAATAAAAAAGAACAGGAATAAATATCAGCAAACACAATACAAAAATGATTAAAAATGCAATGATTACATGAATCCGGGAATATCCATAATAAAATGCCACATCATATTTTTTCAAAACATTTATCAGAATTACTCTGAAAATAATAAAGGCAACTCCGAATTGCATAATTAACAGAGCTATCATTTCAGAAACAAAAATTTTCATTAAATTTCCTGGGGAAGCACCACAAAGCTTGAAAATATATATTTTGTTTACTCGCATTTGAAGTATAAAAGAATATAAATAAGCACATGAAATAATTGCTGCAATTACCATAAGTAACAAGCAGATATTTTCAAAATCAAGCATAACAGGAGCGTTTTCTGAAATATAATCCATTGTAGTTTCTATTTTAAATTCCGGAAACAATTCTTCAAGTTCTTTTTTATATTCCTTGATTTCCTGTACACTTAATTCTTTGTCGAATACAATTGAATATGTTGTTGGAATGATATTATTTTTTATTAATGACTTTTGAGTTAAATATCCATTCGCCATATTATTAGGAGCATAACTACCTATCACCTTGAAATTTGTATTGTCGTATGTCATAGACTTTAATTCTGTACCAATTCCCACAATAATCATTACTTCATCGCCATTTTCTATTTCATCATCAGAGAAAAAACGACCTTTCATAGGTTTGTATTGTTCAGAAAATTTTTTTAAGTTCTCTTTTTCGTCTGTGATAAAAAAGCCCATATAGCCTTCATCGGAATCCAGATATCCACAAACATAATTAACAGAGCTATTATTTTCATAATAGCTCTGAAATCTGTCTGAAATATCATCAATTGCCAGTTGACATTCGTTATTCTTTAAGTCAATTTTATTGAGAGATAAATCACCTGCACTAAACTTGTCAGATAAGCAATCAAGCTTAACCACTACATACAATATTGTAATTGTAGATATAATAAGTGCAATAAACATTATGATAAAAACAACAGTATGTTTAATTATAAAGTTTTTTAGATTTTTTATAACAATTGATAATGTATTCATTAAATATCTCCTGATTAATGAGTTATATTAGTACTTGCACGTCTACGATATTTATTGTTATTTGATGTATATGTATTGTTCTGTGATTTTTTTACTGATGTATTTGCAGGTGATATTATTGGATAAATATCAGTTCTAAAATATGTAATATCTTTATCAAATGTATTCCACTTCATTCCATCACTTAAATCTCTCGACTCTGTTGAATTATTTTTTAAAGTGTAAGTATGTTTGATCTTATCTTTAATTTTCCCAGACGCTTTCCATTCAGCGTACCAAATTACCTTATTAGCATTAGTCTTACCATTGCAAGGGGAAAATGTAACTGTTCCATAATTATATTTAACTTCGTGTATACTATTAACAGCGCCATTGTTACCACGTGCTGTATATGAATTTAGATCTAAATTAATAGAATTTTTATACTTGCAGGAATTACCCGTATTATCTTTTTTTACTTGTGCTTGCAGCATCTGCTACCGCAAAAGTTCCAGACATCATAATAGTTGCCAAAGCTGCACATAAAGTTTTTTTGATGAAGTTATTCATTTTTTTACTCCTTTTATGTTAATATTTATTTAGTAAAACGTTTTACAACATTATAATAACATAGCAATAATATTTTGTCAATATATGTTTATGAACAAAATTATATTTTATTCATAATGTGCAAAATATTAAATAATATATAGGACATTTTCATTGACTTTGTTATAAAAAAGATAATATAATGCACTTTTTAGTTTTGTCTGTTGTGGTAAGTGTAGATGGTTACTATATTTGCAAGTGTTTAGACAGGCATAAATCCGACAAGTAGCAAAAAGACCCTCGAAGTGGCATCTTCTGGGGCTTTTGTGTGTCCGATTGGAAACACATAATCTCTTTTGTGGTTGTTTTTCTTGATTTGTCAATAATACCTCTGGATTATTTTATGGACAAGTCCATTAAACAGTGTGACTATCACATACATAAATATAACTGCCACACCCTCCATCGCAAACAGCGACGTCGAAAACGCACATCTTGCCACAGTATCAAAATCCAATCTCCTGTGCAAAACAATGAAAATACTGCATACCTCTTGACAAATGTATCAAAATGCGATACCATGAAAATGGAGAATGATAAAAGCTTGTAAAGATTTAAACGTCTTTACGAGCTTTTTGTTTTGTATATATTTTTCGCCGTGAGCAGAAAGGGTGAAACTTAATAGCAACTTGAAAATTGAATAGGAGGCTTGATAAATTGAAAAAGTTCAACTCAAAGTCCTGCGAGGAGATCATGACCACTGTGTACAGACCGATTGAATTCTGCATTGACAATCTGCTTGCACAAGGTCTGTATATCTTAGCAGGAGCACCAAAAGTCGGAAAATCGTGGCTTGCGCTTGATATGTGCTTGTCTATAGCGAAAGGAGAAAGTGTTTTAGGTCAGAAAACATTGCAGGGCACGGCATTGTATTTGTGTTTAGAGGATAGCTACGTTCGTATTCAAAACCGCTTGTATGAAATAACTGATGTGCCAACTGAAAATTTGTACTTCTCTGTTATGTCTGAATCTATCGGCAACGGACTTGAAGAACAAATCGAAAGTTTTAAAATTGAACATTGCGGTCTAAAAATTGTGTTCATTGACACTCTGCAAATGGTTCGCAGCGATACTGATTCAAGCTATGGTTCAGACTACAAAGACCTATCCGTTCTGAAAGCACTTGCCGACAAGCTTGAAATTACAATCGTAGTTGTGCATCACACACGAAAGTGTGCTGACAGCGATCCATTTAATATGATCTCAGGCAGTACAGGCTTAAGCGGTTGTGTTGACGGAAGCATGGTTCTGATTGAAAGCAAGCGTGGAAGTCGTACAGCAAAGCTTCATTGTGTAGGTCGTGATATTGAAAACGCAGAAATTAATTTGCAGTTTGACAGCAATTTAAAGAAGTGGATCGTCACCGATGAGCCGCTCAACTGCAAAAATAAAGATAACATTTTTCTGGCTGCACTGTATGTGTATCTTAAGAAGCATATTGATTTCTGCGGTACAGCTTCGGAATTAGTGAATGTTCTGAAAAGTGTTTCCGATGAAACGTTTTATCCCAACAGAGTAACAAGAGATCTGGTGCAGAACGGTTACACTCTCAAAAAGTTTGGAATTGATTTTCAGTACAAGCGAACAAGAAACGGCAGACTGATAATTCTTCATT
>NZ_QTVE01000028.1:15673-16039 GCF_003460465.1 Ruminococcus sp. AF37-20
GATTTTCAGTACAAGCGAACAAGAAACGGCAGACTGATAATTCTTCATTACGACTGTGAGCGTGACAGTAGTGACAGTAAAAATTCTACTGTCGTTACTGTCAACGGAGCGCATAAGCAATGCCTCGCAAACCCTTGAAAATGCTTGGTTTACGATGATGACAGCAGGTGTGACAGTAACTGAAATCGGATAAAGTTACTGTCAACATTTCAAGGTTACTGTCAACGCAACGTAAGCCGATTTGCGGGCTTGAATTTTTGTCGGGTAAGTTTAGCCAAAGCATTTCAAAAGCCGACACAGGCGATTTGTTAGCCGCTGTGGGCGATATGTGTGAGAGGTTTTAATTCTGATAATAAAAAGGCAGTT
>NZ_QTVE01000028.1:16049-18589 GCF_003460465.1 Ruminococcus sp. AF37-20
GCCGCTGTGGGCGATATGTGTGAGAGGTTTTAATTCTGATAATAAAAAGGCAGTTGTTAATCTGCACAAATACCAGATATGCAGCAGTTAAAGCAAAGTAAAATATTTCATTGCAAGTTAAAGTTTCGGGGTCGTAGCCCCCTAAACGTTCACAGCGGACGAGCAAAGCTCGCCGCAAAAATGCCGAAAACACGCAGTTTCAGCAAAATGATTGTGCATAATTTTTATGGGGTCATAAATTTGAGCTTTGAATGATTGAGGGGTCGTAAGTGCAAAAAACTGCGTGAAATCGGCATAATTGCGGGCGTTGTTGATGATGTCAAACGAAATTTTAAGAAAGGAATGATTAAAAATGATCAGTTTAAAAATCAGAGAAAAAGAAACTGAAAAGACAGCAAGGAGGGCGATAAAAATATGCCAAGACAAAGAGAAATCCCGAAAATCAATTCAGTCACTGTTATCTATAATGGCGACGGAAAGACATTTGATACCTTCATGGAGTCCATGATTAACGACTATTTGAATTCAGATAGTATGTCCAAATGCTCCGACTCCGATTTTATTGAAAAGGTAGAACTTGTTGATAAAACAGCGTAATCGCTGGACTTTCAGGTCGGCTTGTGGTAGTGTCAATCTGAACGAAGTTCAGATAGGTAACGCAGACACACCATAGCGTGCCTGCCGAATTTAAAGGAGGTCGATAAAATGAGAGCGTGGCTATACTACAGATTATCTCGTGACGAAGATGAGGAAATGAACAGCTTGCAAAATCAGCGGCAGATTTTAGTTGATTACGCTGAACAGAATGGTTATGAAATAGTTGGTGAAAGTTTTGATGACAACGTTTCGGGAATGACGTTCAACAGAAAAGGCTTAGGCAAACTTGAAATTGCTGTTGATGAAGGAAAGATCGATGTTGTTCTGGTCAAGGATCTGTCAAGATTAGGACGACACAGAACGCAGACTGAACTCTTCATTGATCACTTGCGACAGAATAATGTTAAGGTAATTTCTGCGACTGAGGGAATAGATTCATTCAATGAAAACGACGATTTGCTGATCGGGTTCAAGCAGATCTTCAACGATTTTTATGCTAAGGACATCAGCAAGAAAGTTAAAGCAGGAGTTCGCCAAAAGCAGAAAAACAAAGGTCTGATAGAGTCCTTACCCCTTGGTTACAAGCGTGATCAAAACACAAATACTGTTCTGGTAGACGATGAAACAGCTTGGATAGTACAGGAAGTATTCAAGCTATACGTTGACGGTTACGGCTTGACAACTATCGCAAGGACGATGAACGAGCGTGGAATAAAATCACCAGAATACTATCAGCGCAGAAAGCTAGCAGATTGGAAACCCGACATCTCTAAAAAATACTTGTGGGTACAAACAGCAGTCAAACGCATTCTCACAAATGAATTATACATTGGCACAATGGTTAATCATAAGACAGTAACTTCAAAAATATACAAAACCAAAACTTTCATTCCGCCCGAAGAACAGTATCGCCATGAGAATTTCTGCGAACCAATAATTGATGAAACAACTTGGAAACAGGCACAGTTTTTACTGGAACAGCGTTCACAGATTAATCCACGTTCGCAAAATGGCAGGAATCTTCATCGCTATTCCGGATTAATAAAATGCTCCGACTGCGGGGCTTGCTTTGTAGCTCGCACAAGAAAATGGAAAGGCAAAGAGTACGTTGAATACACTTGCAACAGCGCACACCGCTACGGCAAGCAATACTGTACTCCGCACACAGTCCGTGAAAATCAGCTTGACGCTTTGATCGAAGATGAAGTCCGAGGACTTCGTGAAACGATACTTGCCGAAAGCGAACGCTACAACAAGATTGTCAAGGATTGGGTAAAGAAAAAGCCGCTGTATGAACGTCAGATACAGCAGCTCAACGATAAGATATTATCACTCCGACAGCAGATCGAAGATTTGATTATAGAGCGAATCGGCGACAGAGAACACGCACAAGTTTACAACAATATGATTACTAAGCGTGAAGAAGAAATATCCGCTATTGAAAAACGGATAACCGACTTGAGGGAATATGACAAAATCTGCAAACAGAGAAAAGAACAGCTTAAAAACACAACACAGATACTTGATGAAATCCTGTCCGAGGGTACGATTTCGGATATCAATCTAAGAATGTTAGTCAGGCGAATTTTCATTCATCAAAATGAAGATAAAAGTCTTGATATCAGATTCGAGATGAACGGAGAGTTTAATGGAACTGTCAGCGTGTTTATTGAGCCAACAGAAGAATTAGAAAGTGCATAGAAATTAAAACGAAATCCGCAGTATCGCCTGCGGATTTGTTCGTTACATATATGAATATATTAACCGACAGACGCATTAGCTATGGTAGTGCGTTTTAGCATAATATCAATTAAAAATTGTTCTTAGAGCCAGCGTGTCTGCCCATTTATTTTTACTGGAGCAAAAGAAAAAAGCCCGATAAAATCGAGCTTTTCGTGGTGCGGATGACGGGACTTGAACCCACATGACCTTGCGATCACTAG
>NZ_QTVE01000029.1:0-18095 GCF_003460465.1 Ruminococcus sp. AF37-20
CGACCGTGTGATTAACGTACTTGCAGAGTTGATATTCGGTTGTCAAGATTCTGTCGAGAAAATTCTCCGAATTAGTTTCATCGATTTTCCCCTTCACTACTTACTGGCAACGAAATTGAGATTTGTAAGGGATTTATTTTTCGTTTTCAAATAATTTCAGCACTTTCACCAAAATACGATGTACTTTTTCGTGCATTGTTTGTCTGGTAACACTATATTTCATGGCAAGATCATTCTGACTTTTATTCATCCAAAAAAGCTGATAAATAATTTCACGTTCGTATGGCTTGAGTTTTTTCATGACCTTTTTGAGCTTTACCAAGTCATGTTCCAAGCCTAACTGCTCTAAGATGCGCTCCTCAAGCGGAACAACTGTACTGTCATTGAGAATCTTCTGCTCGTAATTTCCGCCGTATGTATACTGCTCCAATGAGAGGAGGATGACCTTCTTCCAGTTCCTATCCTTTTGCGTATACTCACCATGATCCTTCTTGGAAAAGTGATCCGAATACTGGCTTTCCTCGCATTCCAGAACGCTGTCGCCAAAGCTGATAAACCAACGGTTTTCATCCTCCTTCGCTTTGAGATACTCAGCTTCAGTAAATTCGGAATACTTTTCACTTCCGCCGTTTCTGTTGTATTCAAAATATTTTGTTTTCATTGTAATTCCTCCGTTTTTGATATATAAGGTTTTTATCAAAACGAAGGCTTACGGGTACTTAGCTGTCAGACACAGCCATTTTGAAGTTAAAAACATATTTGTCCTTTCTCCCGATACTTCGGTCTGAGGACACAAAAAACGGAGTCTGTATTCAGCACACAGACTCCGTTTACCTGAAAAAAGGCGCACTAAAGAAAGGGTACTGAATATGCTGTTTTGCATTTTTTGCAAAACGACCATATTTTGTATCCTCGCCCTAATGCATATCAGGCGTTGAATATTTATTTAATAAAAAAAGCCGTCGACAAGACAGACTCCTTGCGGAATCTATCCTGCCGACGGCCTCTCATGTTAATCGACGTTAGTCGATATGTTTGGATAAACCGATCGGTAATCAAAGTATGCGACCCTGATAAAGGATTTAAACGCGGCGCTGTTTCAGCCCGACCTTACCGTCTACATACCGTATTTTATTTTAACACTCGCTGACATATTCAAACATCTCAATGATATCGTGATGCCTGCCTTTCGACTTTCTCAGCATTGTTATATGACAGCGTTTGCATTCAACTTTTGTTATGTTATTCCTGTTTGGATATCCTGTGGCTAATTCTCCGCAGTTGGGGCAGTACCAACGTTGAAGACGAGCGAACGTATTATTACCTCCCGATTCGTCCGCGTCAATTATTCGTATTTTTTGCATTACTTTCTTGTATGATATAGTAAAGCCTAAATCATACTCTCCTTGTATGATATAGTAAAGCCTAAATCATACTCTCCTTTCCAAAAATGTGGTATAATAAAACAGATGCTGTGGACTTTTGATTTTTTCTGTAGCTCGACTACTATAAGGAGTGTAAAGCCACAGTTTTATTTACAATGTTTATAGCTGGATAAGTCAAAGAATTTTAATCTCACGCAAGTTTACGGGAATAAAACTAAGTGGCACGAAAACAGTACCAATAATTTTACAAGGTAGGTAAAACTTATGATTTATGTTGGAATTGATATTGCAAAGGAAACTCACGTTGCCGCAACAGTTGATTCGGACGGCGTTATTGTTATTGAACCCTTTTCTTTTTCAAACAACCACGAAGGCTTTAAGCTCCTTAAATCAAAGCTTGATTCACTCGACAAATCAAATCTTCTCATCGGGCTTGAATCAACTGCACACTATGCAGAAAATGTTATCTTTTTTCTGCACGGCTGCGGATATGAGCTTGCTGTCATCAATCCAGTTCAGACCGCCGCTATGCGTAAAACAGGCATTCGCAAGACTAAAACCGACAAGGTGGATTCTTTGCTTATCTGCAAAACATTGATGGTCAACTCATTCAGACGTTATACTGAAAACGACATCAAAACCTTAAAGCTAAAGTCCCTCTGCCGTTTTCGTCAGAATCTGAAAAAGTCCAAAGCACGACTTAAAATTCAGCTCACTTCTTACGTTGATGTTATCTTTCCGAAGCTTCAGTACTTCTTTAAATCCGATCTGCACATCAAATCCTGTTATGAGCTTCTTAAGGTGTATTCTTCACCGGACGACATTGCTGCTTTACACTTAACAAAACTAAGTAACATTCTTACCAAAGCTTCCAGAGGTCGCTTCGGTAAGCAGGACGCTGAGTCCCTCAAAAGTCTTGCAAAATCGTCCGTTGGTGTGAAGAACACCTACATATCTATTCAAATAACCCAAACCATTGCTCAGATTGAGTTAATTGAAAGCCAGTTAAATGAGCTTGAAACGGTTATTGAAACAGCTATGGACGAGCTTGATTCGGTTATCATGACCGTTCCGGGTATTGGTAAGCTCAATGGTGCTATGATACTTGGCGAAATCGGTGACATTAAACGCTTTTCTGATTCTTCAAAGTTGCTTGCTTATGCAGGACTTGACCCTGTCATCAATCAGTCGGGCAAGTTCAACGCAAAGCGTACAAGAATGTCCAAGCGCGGTTCAAAGATACTCCGCTATGCTCTCATAAATGCAGCGTGGAACGTTTCTTTAAACAACGACACATTCAAGCGTTATTATGATTCTAAAGTAGCTCAGGGCAATTCTCATTATTCTGCTTTGGGACATACCGCTCACAAGCTTGTGAGGGTTATCTTTAAGCTCCTTAATGATAATATTACTTTCGCTCTCGTTTAAATTTTTCGCCTTTATCTTTTTAGGGTGGACATCCTTTTTGCCCCTTTTGAACTTTCTGTTAATCTTCTTCTTTTTCTATTGACTTTTCATAGCTGGTCTCCTTGTAATTATTCTAGATCTTTTATAACCTTGACTGCTACTCCCTGAATGATACAGTTATCCACATAGATATCATCCATTTCGCTGTTTTCGGGGTGCAGACGTATTCTTTGATTTTCCAGTTCGGGGTAAAAGCGTTTGAGCGTAGCTTCATCGTCCATAAGAGCGACTACTATATCGCCTGAATCGGCATAGTTCTGCCGACGGATCAGCACCAGATCTCCGTAATCTATTCCTGCCTCTATCATGGAATCGCCGTTGGCTCGGAGCAGAAAAAAATCACCTCTGCCAAACAGAGAAACCGGCAGTCTTACGTATTCTTCAATATTTTCTTCTGCAAACTTAGGAACTCCGCAGGAGACAGAACCTAGTATGGGAATCTCAACGGTTTCGGCAAGCGTTTGTTTCTGACGTTTTGTCACAATACTTCGATGACCGTCATAGTCCAGCTCACCGTTTGCTTTCATTTTCTGCATATAGCGGCTGACGGTAGCTGTAGATAGCCCTACGCCGTTTGATATTTCCCTTACGCTTGGGGATGAGCCGTTATTTACCGCATAATCGTCTATAAAGGCTATGATCCTTTTAAAATACTCCGCATTCTTGTGCTGCATTTTTATGCGCCTCTTTCTAACTGTAACGTTCGTTTCGGTTATGTATATATTATAACGCCTTTGAATTTTGATGTCAATAGCAAAAAAACGAGGTGCACAATTACTTATGCACCTCAAACACACTTTCTCCCATTTGCACAAATTGGTCAACTGCTTCTTGTGGAAATTGTATACATATTTTTCCCTGATACTGGAACACCCACGCATAGAATGTAGGACTCAGCTCAATTTTTACTTTTACAGTGAAGAATTGTTTATCGGCTTTATTTGTTTCTATATCATCGCCGAACTTATCTATTATTGCTTTCATATGTTTGTTTTTGCATTTCAGAGTCACAGTCATGGGTTCTCCGCTGAACATTTTAAAGGTCTGAGCAATAAAATCTTTCAGCACAAAGTCCTTCGGACAGGGTATTGCAATGCTTTCCGTAAGTGATATATCCGCTATTCTGTCTATTCGGAAAACCGTTATGTCCTTATGCTTTTCACAGTAACCTACAAGATAGTACCTGTCGTCGTTCCACACGGCAGCATAAGGGCTGACCGTATATGTATATCCATTATGTTTTAAAACCTTTTCCCTTTTTTCGTTATATTCATAATACTGAAAACGGATTTTTCTGCACTGCGTAATGGCTGTGTTAATTGTATCGGCAAAATATATGCTTTTATTATCCGCTTTATTTTCGCTCGGCTGCTGAATTATGTTTTTAATCTCGTCCTTTTGATAAACGCTTAGCTGAGAAAACAGCTTGTCTATAAGCTCTGAGGACTTTTCCTCCGAGATGAACTGTGCTGCATTTACAGCGTCGCAGAGCATTTTTATCTCTGCGGATTCCAGTCCTCTGCTGCCGATAAAATACTTATTCTGTGTGCTTTTATCGCAGGTAATATCATAGCCTGCATCTCTTAACTTCCTGATGTCTGCAGGAATCGTATTTCTGTGAGCTGATATGCCTTGTTCTGCAAGCTTTTCAATAAGCTGATTTGTTGTCAGCTTGTGATTTTCGTCTGTTTGTTTGATAAGGATTTGGAGCAATGCCAGAAGCTTATTCATACGTCACCTCAAAATTATCCCATAAATATCGTCAATCATTACTCTTTTTCTGCTGACAAACACTATTATATCAGCGTAGAGATTATCTTTTTCATTATTACTTTACATATTTTATCGTTCCATTTGTGTTTGTCAAGCAGAAAGTGCATAAAAGGGGCTCGAAAAAGTGCATAGCCCAATCAGCACAAGATTAATGAGTGGAGGCTCGGTTTGCGCATAGAATGAGCACCCCTGTTGTGTATTTTTGAAGCCCTTTTGCGAGCTCCTGTTCTGCATTTTTGGAGCCCATTTTCTGCATTTCTATTTTACCATAAACAGCAGAGTAAAACAACTAATAAATTTGCAGACAAAAAAGCGGAACGCTTTTATGAAATGCTCCCCTTTTGTTAGACAATGTGGTATAATAGAAGTATACCAATAAAAAGTCTGACGAAAGGGGGCATTTTTATGCCAAAAGGAAAGCCAAACAAGAGATACACACCGGAATTTAAAATAATGGTTGTAGAAACTATGCGTAAGGAAAAACTGAGTTAAAGAGAAGTGGCAAGACAGTTTGATGTGCCACATAGCAGAGTAACCTCTTGGGAAAGAATCTACCTTGAAGAAGGAAAAGAAGGATTCTATGTTGAACGACGTGGCAGAGCCTGTGCAGCCGGTGGAACACAGAAAGGCAGAAAGCCAAAACTTGACAAAAAGGTAGAAGAGGATTTAATTGCCGAAGTGCAGCGACTTCGTGCAGAAAATGCATACTTAAAAAAATTGAATACCTTGGTTGCCGAGAGGGTACGGCAAGAGAAAAAGCACAAGTGATATGGGAACTGAGGCATGAACACAAGGTAGGTCTGCTCATAGATATGCCGAAATACCTCGCAGCACCTACTACTATTACAGCAAACAATTTGATAATCCAAAACCGGACAAATACGCAGAAATAAAGTCTGAAATTCGCAGAATTTATGATGAAAGCAAAGGTCGTTACGGTTATCGCAGAATAACAAATGAATTGAGAAAAAAATATGTTGTCAACCACAAGACAGTACAGCGTTTGATGCGTAAAATGGGAATATTCTGCCGTGTCAGAATGAAGAAGTACAACTCATTCAGAGGTGAAGTCGGAAGAATTGCTCCTAATCTTCTTGAACGTGATTTCAAAGCAGACAAGCCTAATCAGAAGTGGGTTACCGATGTAACCGAGTTTGCTTTGTTCGGCACTAAGCTGTATCTTTCACCTATTTTGGATTTGTTTAATGGTGAGATTGTGTCCTACAATCTGAGCTATCATCCGAATTTGAATCAGGTTACAGATATGCTTGAAAAGGCATTTGCAAAAATACCTGACAATACAAATCTGATACTTCATTCAGACCAAGGTTGGCAATATCAGCACAGGCATTATCAGAAAATGCTTAAAGATAAAGGGATAAGGCAGAGTATGTCACGCAAAGGAAATTGTCTTGACAATTGCTTGGGCTCTGCGAAAAAATCTCTGTAAATTAATCAACTGTGATAAAAACGTTAGTTGGTAGTGGCATAAAATTTGCCACTCTAATTTTTTACAGTATACAATGCATACTGCAATTTGTCAAGGTTCTTTTTGAACATCAGCCTGATTCCATTGCGCTGCGCTCCATTCCATCAGGCTGATGTTCAGTGGCTCGCTCAGCCGAGCCTGTCGGGATACATGATTTCAAGCTCTCCCAGAACTCTACCCCCGTTTCTCAGCGGCATAGTCCATTTTTTCGCTATTTCATGAGTTGCAAGATACAGTGCCTTTAAAAGCACCGTATCGCTCGGAAATACGCTTCTCTGTTTATTTAGACGGCAGTATCCGCTGTTAAGGCTCTCAATCGCATTGGTGGTGTAAATGACCTTTCTGACCTCCGCTGAAAACTTAAAAATCGGCGATATGACGTCCCAATTCTTGTACCAGCTTTTCATAGCATTGGGATAATCGCTGAAGCTCAGCCTGCGGAAATGCCGTTGATACGGCTTCTTTCATGCCTGTAAGTCCGTCTGCACAGATGACAAGAATGTCCTTTACACCGCGGTTTTTCAGCTCGTTAAGAACGCCAAGCCAGTATTTTGCACTCTCGTTTTCACCGATATGTATGGACAGCACTTCTTTGTGACCTGTCAAGCTTACTGCAAGGATTACATATGCTGCAAGCTTTTTTATCTGTCTGTTTTCTTGTACAGAAAAATGTACAGCATCAATAAATACAATGGGATAAACCTCGTCAAGAGGACGTTTCTGCCACTCTTCTATCTGCGGAAGGAGACGGTCTGTGATATAGGATACCATACCATCGCTGACTTCAAATCCGTAAATATTTTCGATAGTTTCGCTTATTTGGCGAGTGTCATGCCCTTTGCGTACAGTGAAATGATCTTCTGCTCTATTCCCGAAATATCCTTCTGACGCTTCTTTACGACTTTGGGTTCAAATGTTCCATCACGATCCTGTGGCACTTCAATTTCTGTTTCTCCGAAGTTCCCGCGTATTTTCTTGGTTTTCTTTCCATTTCGGTAGTCCGGATTGTCAGAACGCTCATAAGCGCCATATCCGAGATGCTCATCCATTTCAGATTCAAGCATTTCCTGTATTTTGCCGCCAAGAAGATCTTTCAGAGCATCTTCTATATCCTTTGCTGTCCTGATATCATACTCCTCGAGCAGCATTCCGATGATGTTCTTTTTTCCTTCGCTCATTGGTTCTCTTTTTCTTCTTCCCATAAAAAATCAGCCTCCTGTGTTATTTCTATTTTACTACAGTTGACTGACTTTTTACAGACTTTTTTTCAGAGGGTCAATGCTTGTGACGAAAACTTCTTCAGCTTGTTAAAGACAGAATTACTTTATCTGCAAGAATTTACGAGCATTGAGCATTTCATCAAAGAACTTCACGAGTATATCGAATGGTACAACACAAAACGCATCAAGCTTAAGCTTGATGGTATGTCACCGGTGGAGTTCAGGCTCAAAGCCGCATAACAAAAGCGACCAAGATTTCTCTTAGTCGCTTTGCATAAATATACTTTTTAAACTTTGTCTAACTTTTTGGGGTCATTCCATTACACGTTCCGTTTTAAATTACTATACTTTTCTCTTTGTATTTATATATATGCCTTTTCCTTATTAACTTTCCCGTTTCACTGTGATAGGGGGGAGGTGTCAATTTCAAAACTATTTCTCCCTCAGAGCTTCCCCGAAGCCTTTTTTAATAGGCTCTAAGAAGTAATCCATAACCGTTCTCTTATCCGTCTTTATTTCCACGCTTCCGGATAATCCTGAAATCACATCTATCTCATCATTTTTATCTGTAATTTCAAGCTTCACAAGATAAACGCTACCCGTCTGCTCGCTGACAAACGCGTTGGGACTGATATATTTCACCTTTCCCTTTACCGTTCCGTACTTGTTATACGGGTACGCCTCCAGCTTGATTTCCGCTTCCATTCCGATTTCTATGTCGGCAATATCCATATTCTTTACATAGCACACCATTTCAACAGGCATATTATCAGGTACTATCGTTACAAGCTCCTGTGCGTTCGTTACCGCCGCTCCGACGGTGTTCACATTTACGTTGTTTATATATCCACTTACAGGCGCCGTTATATACTGATAATCCTTAGACAAGGCGTATTTTTCAAGGCTGGTTTCTATTTCGTCAAGTTGACCGCTTATCTCCGAAAGCTTTGAATTGATCTGTGCGCTGTACTGGATTTTTGTATCCTTGATTTTCGTTTCCGACTGTTTTAGCGCAAGCTCGTTCTGCTTTACTATAAGCTCCTGCATTTCAACCTGACGGCGTGTTCCGCTTTCTTCGTATTCCTCAAGCTGCAGCTGTGAAATCTGATGATTTAAATCGGCGTTTTCCTTATCCTTCTTAAGACTGTCAAGAGTGTTATTATAGCTTGCGTCTGCATCCATAATTGACTGAATATACGGTTTAAGCTCAGCTTCGTAATCTTCAATTTTAACCTTTGAAATATCGTCGCCGTTTTTAATCTTTGTATATATTTTCCGCTGTGCTTCAAGAATTTCTTTCTGACTGTTAAGCTGGTTTGTATCAATATCAAGGGATTCCGTATCAAGCTCTATCAGAACGTCTCCCTTTTTCACATATTCTCCTTCGGCAGCGTTTATTGACTTTACTGTTCCGCCTGAATAGGCCTGCACCACGTTTACATTTCCTGATGGCTGAACGCTTCCGCCGGCAGTAACTACCACGTCTATTTTCGAAAGGCAAGCCCAAATGACTGCCGCGATCAGAAGCGTAAAAACTCCGAGAATTATTACCGTTCCCGCTTTATGGGCAGGGCGTTCAATAATTTCAAGCAAGGACGGCATAAAATCATACTTCAGCTCCTTATCCTTGCTTTTGCTGTGCTTCAATACGTATTCCGTCAGCTTATTATTCATCAATATCGCCCCTTTTCTGCTGGTTATACAAATAATGATACAGCCCTTCACGTTTCATCAGATTCTCATGAGTATCGTATTCCACAAGATTGCCCTTATCAATCACCATGATTTTCTGCGCGTCCTTTAACGTTGAAAGCCTGTGAGCAATAATAAGCACTGTTCTTCCTTTGCATATTTCCTTGAGATTATTCTGGATAATGCTTTCAGATTCATAGTCAAGAGCAGACGTAGCCTCGTCAAATATAAGTATTCTGGGATTGTTAAGTATTGCTCTCGCAATAGCGACTCTTTGCTTCTGACCTCCGGAAAGTCCCATGCCCTTTTCGCCGATAATCGTTTCATAGCCGTTAGGAAGTTCAAGGATAAAATCATGCGCGCCCGCTATTTTTGCAGAATGAATGATTTGCTCCATACTTGCTGTTGAGCAGTGAATTGAAATATTTTCTGCTACGGTCCCGTTGAACATAAAGTTTTCCTGCAATACTACTCCGATCTGCTTTCTGAGCATTGCGGGATTCACAAGTGAAATATCCATTCCGTCTATGGATATTTTACCGCCCTCCGGCAAATAAAGTCTTTGAATCAGCTTTGAAATGGTGCTCTTTCCCGAACCGCTTCTGCCTACGACTCCTACAATAGTGTCAGGCTCTATTTCAAAGCTCATTCCCTTGATAACCTCTCCGCCCTGCGGATTGTATCTGAAATGCACCTGATCGAATATAATTTTACCCTGAACGCCGGGCATAGCAGTCTGATTTGCGTTTAGAATCGGTTCAGGGGCTGTATTAAAAATATCGCCGATTCTTTTTACTGAAAGCGACGCCTGCTGATATTCCTGCCAAAGCTGTACCAGTCTTAAAACAGGACCGCTTACTCTGCCGGAAAGCATTCGAAACGCCACAAGCTGCCCCACTGTAAAATTACCGTCCATTACCGCTTTTGCGCCGAAAAACAGAATCAACAGGTCGAATACCTTCTGAATAAACTGTCCGGTCGTTCCGGCGGTTGCGGAAACCATAGAGGTTTTGTAGCTTGCCTTTACGTAATCGGATTGCAAATCGCCCCATTTTTTCTCGAACTTTGGCTCTAAGGCATAGGATTTTACGGTCTGCACTCCCGTTATGGATTCAACCAAAAAAGACTGAGTGTTCGCTCCCGTTTCAAACTTTTCGTCCAGTCTTTTTTTGAAAAGGGGAGTAACGATGGCCGAAAGTACTGCGTAAACGGGTATAGAACAGAGGACGATAACTGTCAGCATTTTGCTGTAGAAAAACAATACTACTATGTATACGATTATGAAAATAAAATCTATCATTGAGGAAAGCGGAGTGCCTGTCAGAAAATTTCTGATACTGTCAAGCTCTCTTACTCTCGCCACCGTTTCGCCGACTCGTCTTGATTCAAAGTATTTCAAGGGAAGTGCGAACAAATGCCGAAACAGCTTGAAGCTGAGCATAACATCTATTCTGTTTGTCGTATGGGTAAACACATAGTTTTTGGCAAGGGACAGAATCAGCTCGTATATATATACAATTGCGATACCGATTGCAAGCACGTTAAGCGTCGACATACTTCTATGGACTAAAACCTTATCCACAACGACCTGAGTCATAACGGGAGTAAGGATTCCTAAAATCTGTATTGTAAATACGGCTATCAGTACCTGTATAAATTCCTTTTTGAATTTCAGTATCGTGGGTATAAACCACTTGAAGCTGAATACCGCTTCTCTGTCCATTATTCCTTTTTTTGTAACAAGGATCGCTGTGCCATCCCAGATTTCAGATAATTCCTCGCGGGATTTTATCTCCGGCTGGGTTTTGTCCGTAAACAAGACCATGAATTTATTGCCTTGAGATTTTGCGACAATAAAGAATACGTCGTTTTTATCCTTTGCAATAATCGGCGCCTTTACGTCCTTCAGCTTTTTTAAATTCAGCTTACAAAGCTTTGCCCGCATTTTCAATTTCTTTGCGGATTCTATTATTTCTATTTCTCCGGTTTTCTGCTCGGGATCAAGAACTGATAGCGTTTCAGCCTGCTCTTTTGTGATAGGTATACCGTGAAACTTCATAACTATCATAAAGCAGCTAAGTCCGCTGTCTTGTTTTTTCTCCATGCTTCGACTTCCTTTTTACATAAATTATGCGGCAGCTTTTTTACTGCCGCACTTTTAATCAGAATTTATATTACTCTGCCTGCGTACCGACAAGCAGTTGATTCAAAGCTGACGTATCCTGCATCGGATCACTAATGCTCATACTGTCAGAAACGTTGTTCTCCGTACCGAAAGCGGACATATTTTCGGTCAGTATCATTACCTGTATATCCGTCTGATCTGCGGTTTCCTCTGTTTCCTTTGCCGCAGAAACAGTGCTTGAAGAATCAATCAGAACGGTGTCGTTTATTTCTGTGAGCAAATCTGAAGACATACTTTCGTCTGAATAGATATCCGAGAGAAGCTCGGCGTTTGACTGTATGACATCTTTCTCAGATATTTCATTGCTTGCAGGCTGACTAAGCTCAAGCTCCCAGGTATCCTTATTTACTGTTCCTACTGCTCCGCCTGCAAATTCAAAGATAAAGCTTTCGGAATTAAAGTTCCTTATAGTCAGCTTATCCTCGCTGCCGTTTATTGATACAGTCAGTTCGGATTGGTTTGTTTTAGTAAATGTGACCTCGTTAAGATCAATACCGCTTAATACGATCTTGTTATTTCCGTCATAATCCTCAATTATATCCGTACCGTAATTTCTGCCGAATACATATGTATCGTTTCCGTTGCCGCCGTTCAGATAATCATTGTCCTCTCCGCCGTCAAGGATATCATCTCCGTCATTTCCGTACAGATAATCGGTTCCTGTTCCGCCGTAAAGCGCGTCGTTTCCGGCGCCGCCGTTAAGCGTATCGTTTCCTCCGTCGCCGTGAATAACAATGCCGTTATCGCTCCATGCTGACATCCAGTCATCGTATTCAGTCGCATGGACCTGTTTCAGAGGATTTTCCTCGCTGTCGTATGCATATCTTGTTCCGTCTGCAAAGTTTACATTGAAGTTTCTGTTTTCCTCAGACGTAAAGTAATTCTGAATGATCAGCTTGTCCTCAATTCCATCAAATGTGATAGTAAGATCGTTCCAGTTCGTTCTGTAAACGGACATAGTATCTGCTGAGAGACCACTGCCGAATGAGATCGTATTGATACCCTCGCTGTCGTTAATTGTATCTGTGCCATATCCTATGTTGAAGATATATGTATCGTTTCCTGCTCCGCCGTAGAGATAGTCACTGCCTTCTCCGCCGTCAAGGGTATCATTACCGCCGTTGCCATAAAACTGATCGTCTCCGATACCTCCGTACAGCTTATCTGCGCCGTTTCCTCCATTAAGGCTGTCGTTTCCGTTCTCACCGATAAGAGTTCCCCCCCTGTCGTCCATAGTTACAATGTAATCACTATTTTCAGTTCCGTAAACAGTTCTTAATGGACTGTTGGAAGCGGTTGCGTGAACCTTAGAACCTCCGTTGAATGTGAGGTAGAAGTTTCTGTTTGCTTCGGAAGTAAAGAATCCCTCGATCACAAGCTTGTCATCAGAATCCTCAAATGTAATGGTAATATCATTCCAGTTTGTACGGTAAGCCTTGATCTGATTTGACGAATATCCGTAGATCTCAATAGTATTTGTGCCTTCACCGTCGCCGATAGTATCTGTTCCATAGCCTTTCTTGAAGATATATGTATCGTTTCCTGCTCCGTCATAGAGATAGTCATTTCCCTCTCCGCCGTCAAGAACATCGTTTCCTGCATTTCCTGTAAGTCTGTCGTCGCCCTTATCTCCGTAGAGATAGTCGTTTCCGTCGCTGCCTACAAGCTGATCATTGCCGTCCTGACCGATCTTGGTTATTCCGTCCTCATAAATAGAGATCATGTACTCGCTGCCGTCAGTACCGTAAATAGTTCTGAGAGGACTGTTCTGAGCTGTTGCTTCTACGACTGTTCCGTCGGCAAATACAAGCGTAAAGTTTCTTGCTTCCTTGCTGATGCAGTAATTCTTTATTGTAAGGGTATCTTCAAATCCGTCAAAGGTAATAAGAATATCATTCCAGTTGGAACGGTATGCCTTTACACCTTCTGCGGTGAATCCGTCACCGAACATAATGGTATTTGCACCCTCGCTGTCCATAATAGAATCAGCGCCGTATCCCGGCTTGAAGATATAGGTGTCGTTTCCGCTGCCTCCGTCAATAAAGTCATTGCCTGAGCCTGTGTCGATAATATCGTCGCCGTCACCGCCGTTGATGTAATCATCTTCGTTTCCGCCTGAGATACAGTCATTTCCTGATTCTCCGAACAGAGAGTCATTTCCGCTGCCGCCGAAGATCACGTCATTGCCGTCATTTTCTGTAATTCTGTCAGTTCCGGAATCTCCGAAGATATAGTCAGATTCTGTTCCTCCGATAATAAAGTCATCTCCGTTACCGCCTGCGGCGATATTGGCTTTGTCGCTTTCAAGAGGTAAATAATCTGAATTCTCTGTACCTGTAACATAGTTATCGATGCCTGTGATATTATCCTGTACGGGCAGGATTTCTTCGCCTATCTGCAGAACGTAGTTTTCGGGAGCGTCTGCAAAATCGGTAATGATAAGCTTGTCCTCTGTATCCTTAATACTGATAATCACATCATTACCAACGGCATTGATCTCGATATCCGACAAAGTCAGATCGTCGGCAAGCTTAACAGTTGACGTTCCTTCGCTGTCATCAATGACATCTGTACCGTAATCTCTGCTGAATACATATGTATCGTTTCCTGCTCCGCCATAAAGTATATCGTTTCCTGCTCCTCCGTCGAGAATGTCATCACCGTTATCACCGTAAATAATATCGTCGCCTTCCTCACCGAAAATAGCGTCGTTATCATCTCCGCCGTAAACAAAGTCGTTTCCGTTTCCTGCGTAAACGGTGTCATTGCCCTCGTTGCCGTAGATAACGTCATTTTCCTTACTTCCGTAAACGGTATCGTCACCGCCGAAAGCGTGCATGATCGAATCATCTACAACTGCTTTAAGAACATCGTCGCCGTTTCCGCCGTAGATATGTCTGAACGGACTATCCTTATCTGTAACGTGCATTTTAACTCCGTCTATTTCAAGGTCGTAATTGCGGTATTCCTCACTCTTGCGGAAATCCTTGATAACAAGAGTATCGTTCGTACCCTTTATTGTAATAGTTGCGTCGTATTCATCTGTGCCGTTTACAAGGATATCGCTTGGTTTAATTCCCTTAAATCTGAGAGTATTCAGACCATCGGAGTCTATTATTGTATCGTTTCCGTAGCCCTTTGCGAAAATGTATGTATCATCGCCGTAGCCGCCTTTGAGAGTGTCATTGCCTGTCCCTCCGTCGAGAGTGTCGTTGCCTGAATCGCCGTAGAGCATGTCGTTTCCAACTCCTCCGGATATTTGGTCATTGCCGTTGTTTCCATGAATAATATCAATTCCACTCGCACCATTTAATATATCATTTCCATCCAATCCGAAAATGAAATCATTATTTCCAGTTCCTCTATATGTGTCATTGTCATTGGTTGCAAGATATGTAGTTCCTGATTTAGACAGTTCCAAAATATCAGCATATTGTGGTGAAACTGCTTTATAGTATGTACTAAACTCACTGAAAGCATTAGTATCATAAGCTTCATCGAACAGAGAAAGATATGAGCCGATACTATAAAGGTTTCCCTCAACGTTTTCACCAGTAGCAATTTCCATTTCTAAAATGGCATTAAGAAAAGTGAAATCTACGATTTTATTTCCCTGTTCATCCTCTGAAACAAAAATCATGTTAATATAGAAACTGTCCTGTGATTCTACATTAAGATCGCTGAAAAAGATATTTTCAAGTGATATATACAACTTTTTCAAAATGTTTGCTGCATTTGAATTTGGATTTGTTCCACCAACGCCAACAAGCTCACGTCCCATAAAGGTTTCAATCACATGCAGGTCACGAGCATCAATATTTCCGCCGCGCGAATTCGGACTAATATCTGTTGAATCAGTAATAAAGTATAAAATCTGTTTTGAGAGAAATCGCTTTTCAACAAAATCTTCTGATAAACAATATTTTTTATACAGTACGGCAAGTGTTCCTGTCTTATCTGCTTCAATAGCTAAAGTAATATCCGGAACATTTCCTTTGGTTTCTACAATTTCACCATCTCCGCCCGTCTGTGTTGTATCTGAAGTGTTTACTGGGAACCAAAACTCGCTAATCTTTCGCTCAGTTCCATCTGCGAAAGTAACCATAGCAAATTCAGCTTCCATAGTTCCAGTTGCAGTATCAACATTCTCCTCCTTGGTAACATCAAGGCTTATATTTACTACTCCTAATTCGTTTAGTGTTTTCAATTCTCCTGAATCAGATATACCATTATGATTTGCATCAATCCAAACTCGCAAATCATTCCATACTGTATCATTATGGTCAATTACACCATCGCCATCTTCATCAAAGTCCGCCAATGCTTCAAAACCCGAAACAGAAATTGCGCCATTAGAAAGTTCGACTTGATCACCGAAAAGCTCACCGCCATCGTCAATTTTACTATTACCATTGCGATCAAGACAAAGGAAACCATCCTCAAGACCTATCCATGCTGTCTTTTCAGCAAAACCATTCTTATCTAGGTCGAAGTTAACACCGTTTTCAAGTGTCGTAAGTTCAATCCCTAATGCTCCAAGATCTATCGCAAGAGGATCACGAGGAGGTTGAGCGTTACCTGCATTTGTATATTCGTCATTGAGAGGGTCTAGTAGCCAATCCCATATACTCTCACCCAAAAATCCACCAAGAATACCACCAGCAAGACCAGCTGCAGCAATTGCAGCCCAGCCAATTGGTCCAGATACAAGTCCAGCTGCAACAAGAGTGCCCATACCAATGCCCGCTAGAGCACCTGCACCTGCACCACCTGCCATTCCACCTAATGTACTCATCCCCCATGAACCAAGTGTATCAGTTGCTCCTTCAATATCTCCATTTTTATATTGTTGATATGCTGTACTAGCTGTTGTGACAACATCAGCAACATCTCCAACCGTTCCTAAAACACCAAGTACAGCACCAACACGCACACCAAGATGTGTGCCATTACTACGTCCCGGTAGAGTTGAAACATCATCAATAGCGTCTATTACATTTGTTTTACCAGTAGTAATATTCTTTAATAGCGCATTCTCATCTATATTTGTTCTCGGAATATCATCTACTGCATCAGTAACAGTTTTAAGTGCGTTTGAATCTCCTCCTAACGAATTATATAGATTATTTAATTGTTCGGTCGGGACTCCATTTACTGCAGTAGTAGTTCCAACTCTATCAATATTGGAAGTAGGACAATCAGAAAGTATAGCTTCAGCTATACCACCACTTGTTTCTCCACCAGGAATCCAATTACTATTTGCACCAGATTCTGAACCTGTTGGAAGCTTAAGATTTCCACTTTCATAGAAATCATTTACAATGGATTTATCTATGTCAATTCTAACTAATTCTTGACCTGCCCATTTATCGGTCTCTATACCTAGTCCTTCTTCTATAATGCCAATATCACCATTAGCTACAATAAGCAATTGATCCATTTGATTGCTTGGTGCAATAAAGCGTTGCCCTCCCGCACCAAGTAAACTATCTGGATCACTATAATACAAATCATAATCTCTCTTTGTAACTAAAAAAGAAGCTCCATATTCTAAAAAAATCATTATTCACTTCACTCATAATACACTCACCCCATAATCTTTTTTTAAGACATTATCTATACGAATTATGTAATCCCATAATCCATTTTTTTTGTTAATCCCCATCCACTCTTTACAATTACGTAGAGATGATTCATTGTTTATCAAGGTACTTTTTAATGTCTTTAAAAGGGTATCATCAATCATTTTAAACGGTGCTGGATATTTAGAATGTTCATTGAAAATTTGATTCCAACAAGCCATATATGCACACCAAACTTGAATAGGTGTACTATTTAGTGTCATAATTGCTTTACGGAATTTCTTGATAATTACTTCATCATTTGTAGTCAAATATAACTCATATATTCCTTTTTCTACAATGCGTCCGAAATCTGTAGGAATATTAATAGGTATATCCCTGTTTCCCATAACTGAATATCCTTTTTCTCCGCAAAGAAATTCAGCAACCTCATCATTCTCAAATGCTTTTCTTGTAAGTTCAAGCAATTCTTCGTTTGTAATCTGTTTTTGCAATTTCATGACATTTCCTTTCTCATCAAGCGACGAATAAAAATTATTTTTTTATATTTCACAAAAACCATCTACGGTATATGTTTCTTCGTCAGATAGTTTTATCATTGTTTCTTCTACTTTTGTCATATCATTGTCTAGTTTTAATATAATCTCAAAACTTGTATCAATATTAATCGACGTTTTATTTTCCTCCAAAATTAAGATCTATAATATTTAGATGCCCATAATTAAAAGAAAGAGTCAGCCACTTTTTATCAATTAAATATAAATATGAGCTAAAGTGACTTGAATCTTCATGATTGTCTGTCGGTTCACCAAACATTTGATTTATTTCTGCTTCTGTACTCTCAAAGGTTATTCCGCCTATTGAAATATTATCAATCGTATCCTGCCTTTTAAAAGCACTCGCAGTAAAGCTTATACAAATAATATCATTATCACTATAATCATTATCGTCTGCTGCACAATGCATTGTGACCGTATCCAGCAATTTACCGTCATATAACAATCTTCAGCTTCTAAGTTCGGTTTTCTCCTTATATATCATGCTTTCATCCCAAAAAGAAAAACCCTCACCCAAATCATCCAGCGAGCATGGAAATGAAAAAGTTTTATCGGCCCTGTGAAAAAATCTCTGTGAATTCAACAACAGTGATAAAAAACGATATTGTGGAGCGGCTTGAAAAACAGCCGCTCATTTTTTTACAGTATACAATAAATACCGTAATTTGTCAAGGTTCTTCAACAGTCAGTCTGCTGGAATGGAGCGTAGCGGAATGGAAGCAGACTGACTGTGCCGGCTCAGCTT